>NZ_JBDHZL010000075.1:0-12941 GCF_039811905.1 Nigerium sp.
TGGGCTCGTCGAGCAGCAGCACGTTCGGCTCGGCCACCAGCAGCCGCAGGAACTGCAGCCGCCGCCGCTCGCCGCCCGACAGCTCGCCGATGCGGGTGACGAGCCGGTCGCCGGTGAAGCCGAACTCCTCGAGCAGTTGCGACGCGGACGCCTCCCGCCCCGTCGCCAGCAGGGTCTCCCGGCGCAGCCGGTTGACCGAGTCGAGGACGCGCTCGGAGTCGTCCAGCTCGGTGACGGCCTGGCTGAGGTGACCGACGCGCAGCGTCTTGCCCTGCTTCACCCGGCCCGAGGTGGGCGCCTGCTCGTGGGCCAGCAGCCGCAGCAGCGTGGACTTGCCGGCGCCGTTGACGCCGACCAGCCCGATGCGGTCGCCCGGGCCGATCGACCAGGTCAGGGGCCCGAGCAGGTGCCGCGGACGGCTCTCGCCGGGCGCCGCCGGCAGGTCGAGGGTCACGCGGTCGAGGTCGAAGACGTCTTTGCCGAGGCGCGTCACCGAGAACTGCTGCAGGGCGAGCTTGTCGCGCGGATCGGGGACGTCGGCGATGAGCTGGTTCGCCGCCTCGATGCGGAAGCGCGGCTTCGACGTGCGGGCGGGGGCGCCGCGGCGCAGCCAGGCCAGCTCCTTGCGGGCCAGGTTCTGCCGCCGCGCCTCGTTCGCCGCCGCCTGCCGCTGCCGCTCGACGCGCGCCAGAACGTACGCCGCGTAGCCGCCGTCGTAGGCGTCCACCACGCCGTCGTGGACCTCCCACACGCGCGTGCAGACGGCGTCCAGGAACCAGCGGTCGTGGCTGACGACGAGCATCGCCGTGCCGCCCGCCGCGAGGTCGTTCAGGTGCCGCGCGAGCCAGGAGACGGCCTCGACGTCGAGGTGGTTCGTCGGCTCGTCGAGCACCACGAGGTCGTGCCCGCCCAGCATGAGCGCGACGAGCGAGACCCGGCGACGCTCGCCGCCGGAGAGGTCGTCGACCGCCGCGTCCAGCGCGATGTCGGCGAGCAGGTGCTCGACGATCGACCGGGTCGTCGGGTTGGCCGCCCACACGTGGTCGGGCTCGCCGCCGACGATCACGTCGCGGACGGTCGCGCCCGCGGGCAGGTCGTCGGCCTGCGACAGGTGCCCGATGGACGCCGCCGCCGACCGCGTCACGCTGCCGGCGTCGGGCTCGACGACCCCCGTGAGCACGTTCAGCAGCGTCGATTTGCCGTCACCGTTGCGCCCCACGACGCCGACGACGTCGCCCGAGCCGAGGCCCAGGGAGACGTCGTCGAGAATCGTGCGGGTCGCGTAGCCCTTCGAGACGTGCTCGGCGTTGACGATGTTCGCCATCAGCGCCGCCCGCCCGCCGGACGCCTGCTGCCGGGCGTCACCGGCCCCTCATGGCGCGGTTGACGCCCTTGATCGTCGGCATGGGACCGCGGGGCAGCGGCACCTTGGGCCGCACCGCGTCCAGCGCGCGGAGGCGCTGCTGCACCTCGGCGATCTTGTGCGGCGGCAGCACCTTCGGCATCTTCTCGATGCGCTTTTGCAGGTCGGCGAGCTTCACCTGGTTCGGCCCGTCGCCGACGACCAGCGTCGACACGACGACGCCGTAGGCGACCTGCTCGTGCTTCTTCACCTCTTGGTTCAGCAGCGGCCGGACGCCCGCGGCGTGCCCCTCGCCGACCAGCACGATGCCGCCCGGGCCGACGACGCGATGCACGAGATCCATCTGCCGGGTGGCCGCGACGGCCAGCGTGTACTTGTACTTCTTGTTGTTCAACATCGACAAAGCGACCTCGGCCGAGCCGGGCTGGCCCGCGTACCGCGTGAACGCGCCCTTCTTGGCCCGGTTGGTCAGCACGAGCATGCCGACGAGCAGCGCGAGCATGAGCGCCGCCGGCAGCCACGCCCACCACGCGGCGCGGGTGAGCAGGCCGACGACCACGACGACGATCGCCACGCCCGCGGCGGCCCCGAACACGTACAGGTCGAGCTTCGGGTCGACCTTGCGGGTCTGCTTGTACACCTCGGAGAACTGGCGCATGCGCCCCCAGTCCTTCGGGTTGTCGCTGTTCTTCTTGCGCAGCTTCTCAGCCTTGCGCTGAGCCTTCTGCTTGGCGGCCAGTTCTTTGGCCCGTTCGCTTGCCATCTCGTGCTCCGGTTGAGGTCGTGGCTCAGTGGGACGTGCGGGCCTGGATGGCCTGCCGGTACAGCCGGCCCGCGCGGTAGGACGACCGGACGAGCGGCCCGCTGAGGACGCCGGCGAAGCCGAGCGCCTTCGCCTCGTCTTCCAGTTCGGCGAACTCGGTGGGGGTGACCCAGCGGTCGATCGGATGATGCTTCGACGACGGCCGCAGGTACTGCGTGATCGTCAGCAGCTCGGTGCCCGCGTCGCGCAGCGCGGTCATCGCCACGGTGATCTCCTCGCGCGTCTCGCCCATGCCGAGGATCAGGTTCGACTTCGTGACCAGGCCGGCCTCGCGGGCCGCCGTCAGGACGCCGAGCGACCGCTCGTACGTGAACGCCGGACGGATGCGCTTGAAGATGCGCGGCACCGTCTCCAAGTTGTGGGCGAACACCTCGGGGCCGCTCTCGAAGACGGTCTCGAGCGCCTTCCGCTCGCCGCGGAAGTCGTCCACCAGCAGCTCGACGCCCGTGCCCGGGTTCAGCGCATGGATCTGCCGGCACGTCTCGGCGTACAGCCAGGACGCCCCATCGGGCAGATCGTCGCGCGCGACGCCGGTGACCGTCGCGTACCGCAGACCCATCTCCCTGACGGACTCGGCGACGCGCCGCGGCTCGTCTTGGTCGTAGCCGGTGGGCCGGCCGGTCGCGATCTGGCAGAAGTCGCAGCGGCGCGTGCACTGGTCGCCGCCGATCAGGAACGTCGCCTCCCGGTCCTCCCAGCATTCGAAGATGTTCGGACAGCCGGCCTCCTGGCAGACGGTGTGCAGACCGCCCGCCTTCACGCGTGTTTGCATGTCGCGATACTCGGGGCCCATCGTCGCCCTCGTCTTGATCCACTCAGGCTTGCGTTCGATGGGTGTCTCGGCGTTGCGCGCCTCGATGCGGAGTAGGCGCCGGCCTTGCGTCGTGTCGGTCACCCCGCGATTGTACCTGCCGGGCTGACCCCGTCGAGACGCTGGTACGGCTCGAACGCGAGCAGCTCGCGCAGGTGGGGCTCCATGCGCCGGCCCATCTCGGCCAGGGTCGGCACCGGCCCGATCTCGGCCTCCAGCGAGGTGACGTCGGCGTCCGCGATGCCGCAGGGGATGATGTTGTGGAACGGCCCCGTGCTGCCGGCCTCGATGTTGAAGGCGAAACCGTGCAGCGCGGTCTGCTTCGACACCCGGATGCCGATCGCCGCGATCTTGCGCTCGAGGCGTCCGGGGGAGGCGTCCAGCCAGACCCCGGTGCGGCCGTCGACGCGGCGGCCGTGGACGCCGAACTCCTCCAGGCACCGGATCAGCGCCTCCTCGAGCCGGCGGACGTAGCCGAGCGGGCCGATGGCCCGCGGGATCGGCACGATCGGGTAGCCGACGAGCTGCCCGGGGCCGTGGTAGGTGATCTTGCCGCCGCGGTCGACGTCGACCACCGGCGTGCCGTCGAAGGGCCGCTCCTGCGGGAGAGTCCGGCGGCCGGCGGTGTAGACGGGGGAGTGCTGCACGAACAGCACGCGCGGCGGGATCTCGCCCGCCGCCACCTGCGCGTGGACTTGCCGCTGATACTCCCACATGCCCCGGTACTCCGACTGCACCGGCGGGTCCTGCTCCAGGCCCACGTACTCGAAGTCAAGCTCGTGTTCGGTCACCTGGCCGACCCTACCTCGCGCGAGCGCCCCTGGGACGCCCGCGCCCGGCCCGTGGGCCGGGGGCGTCCCGGCATGGACGCCGCGAGCGGCCGCGGCGTCCATGCGTGGCCGACACGCGACCGCCGACACGCGCGAGGGGCGCCCGGATCTCCCGGACGCCCCTCGGCTGCGTGGTGAACCGCCGGCTACACCCCGAACTCGGCGCCGAAAGCGCCCTCCTCGAGGCGGGCCTTGACGAAGCTCAGGTAGCGAGCAGCCAGGGCACCGTCGACGAGGCGGTGATCGTAGGTGAGCGAGAGGTACATCATGTCGCGGACGGCGATGACCTGGCCCAGCTCCGGATCGGAGATCACCATCGGACGCTTCACCAGCGCGCCGGTGCCCAGGATCGCCACCTGCGGCTGGTTGATGATCGGCGTATCCATCAGGGTGCCGGCCGAGCCGTAGTTGGTGATCGTGAACGTGCCGCCGGTGAGCTCGTCGGGCGTGACCTTGTTCGAGCGGGTGCGCGCCGCGACGTCGCCGATCTTCTTGGCGAGGCCGCCGACGGTGAGATCGCCCGCATCCTTGATCACGGGGACGAGCAGGCCCTTCTCGGTGTCGACGGCGATGCCCAGGTCTTCGGCCGGCGGGAAGGTGACGGTGCCGGCGTCGGTGTCGATCGTCGCGTTGAGCTTCGGGAAGTGCTTCAGCCCCTCCACGGCCGCCTTCGCGATGAACGGCAGGTACGACAGGGACGCGCCCTCGCGCGCCTTGAAGTCGTTCTTCGCCTTCGCACGGATCTTCGAGATGTTCGTCAGGTCGACCTCGACCGTCGCCGTGAGCTGAGCCGCGGTCTGCAGCGACTCGGTCATGCGGCGGGCGATCGTCTTGCGCAGCCGGCTGAGCTTCTCGGTCGTGCCCGGCTTGGCGGCGGCCTCCGCGGACGGCTTGGCCTCGGCAGCGGGGGCGGCCTTCGGCGCGGCCGGGGCGGCGGCGGGAGCGGCAGGAGCCGGAGCCGGGGCGTTCTTCGCCTCGACGGCGGCCTGGATGTCCTGCTTGCGGATGCGGCCTCCGACGCCGGTGCCCTCCACCGTCGCCAGGTCGATGCCCGCGTCGGCGGCCATCTTGCGGACCAGCGGCGTCACGTACCCGCTGTCGTCACCGGACGCCCGCGGTGCAGCGGGCTTCGCGGCGGGGGCGGGCGCGGCCTTCGGTTCCGGCTTGGGCTCGGGCTTCGGTTCCGGCTTGGGTTCGGGCTTCGGCTCGGGCTTGGGTTCGGGCTTGGGTTCCGGCTTGGGTTCCGGCTTGGGCTCGGGCTTGGGTTCCGGCTTCGGCTCGGCCGGCGCGGCGCTCGCGTCGCCGACGATGGCCAGGACGGCGCCGACCTCGGCCGTCTCGTCTTCCTGCACCCGGATCTCGAGCAGCGTGCCCGCGGCGGGCGAGGGGATCTCGGTGTCGACCTTGTCGGTGGAGACCTCGACGATGGGCTCGTCGGCCTCGACGCTGTCGCCGACCTCCTTCAGCCAGCGCGAGATCGTGCCCTCGGTGACGGACTCGCCCAGCGCGGGCAGGGTCACCTCGGTGCCCTCGGCCGCACCCCCGGACGACTCGCCACCGGACGCCTGCGCGTCGGCCTCAGCAGGGGCCTTCTGCTCGCCGTCGGCGGCCACGGGCTCGTCGGCCTCGGTGGACGGCGCCTCGGGCTCGGCGACGGGATCGGGCTCGGCCGGGGCGTCGCCGCCCGAGGGGGCCTCGTCGGGATCGCCGATGTTCGCCAGCACGGCGCCCACCTCGGCGGTCTCGTCTTCGGCGACCAGAATCTCCAGGATGACGCCCGCCACGGGCGAGGGGATCTCGGTGTCGACCTTGTCGGTGGAGACCTCGACGATGGGCTCGTCGGCCTCGACGGTGTCGCCGACTTCCTTCAGCCAACGGGAGATCGTGCCCTCGGTGACGCTCTCACCCAGGGCGGGCAACGGAACAGGTGTCGACATTGATCGGGCTCCTTCTTCGGTGTCGCTGTCGCGGACTCTGGGGTCAGCCTAGCCCCGCCGCCGCCCTCGCGCCCACCAGCACGAGGGCCCGTCTCAGTCGTTCTGCGTCCCCGCGCCGCCGGTGTCCCGGCCTGCGCTGGAACGCATCTGCCGGACGGCCGACCAGGCGTCCACCAGGGCCGAGGACAGCCCGGCGCCCGGCCCCGGGGCCGTCCGCGGGAACAGGGACGCCGCCGTGCCGGCCGTCGCGAAGAGGCCCGGCACCGGCGTCCCATCGCTCCGCAGGACGCGGCTCGCGGCGTCCACGACGAGACCGCCCTTCGTGCCCGCATCCCCCGGGTACAGGGGCGCCGCCCAGAAGGGCGGACGCCCGAGGCGTCCGAGATTCGGGTTGCGGCGTGTCGGATCGCCCATCGCCCGGTCGGTGGCGGACGCCCCGCGCCGGAAGTCGGGGTCGCGGCCCTTCGCGGCCGCGCCGTTGAAGGCGGCGACGGTGCCGATGAGCCCGGCCTGATCCATGTCGAGCTCGCGCGCCAACTCCGCGAGGGAGGAGGCGCTCACGAGCGGGGCGTCGTCGGGGACGGCCGAGCCAGGCAGCAGCGGGCCCATGCGGTAGCGCTGGCGGTGCGCGTTGTCCACCACGAGGAAGGACGGGATCGCCCACGACCCGCGGTGATGCTCGTACGGCCGACGGGCGGTCTCGGGCAGCGGGCTGGCCTCGTCGAGGAAGCGGTCGCCCGCCCGGTCGACGATGATGCCGTGCGGCACGCTGCGCTCGCTGGTCATGCGGTAGGCGTTGCCGTCGAACAGGGA
This sequence comes from Nigerium sp., assembly GCF_039811905.1. Lineage (NCBI taxonomy): Bacteria > Bacillati > Actinomycetota > Actinomycetes > Propionibacteriales > Propionibacteriaceae > Nigerium > Nigerium sp. The sequence goes on from NZ_JBDHZL010000075.1 coordinate 6,578, forward strand.
GACGAGCGTCCACCAGGCGTCGTCCATGTTCTCCAGCGTGCCGCCGGCCTTCACGCCGGCGAGCAGGCCGCGCCCGTCGTTGTCGGCGACGCCCGTGGTCCACGAGGCGTCGGTCGGACGCGGCAGGTGCTGCTCGCGCAGCCACTGGTTACCCTCGAACCCGCCGCACGCCAGCACGACGCCGCGCCGGGCGGTGATGGTGAGCGTCTCGCTGCCGCGGTGCAGCCGCGCCCCCACGACGTCGCCGTCGGGGTCGATCAGCAGGTCGCCGAGGGCCGTGTTGATCATGAGCTCGACGCCGGCGTCCGCGGCCGCGTGCAGCAGGCCGGCGGCGAGCGCGGCCCCCGCCGAGACGCGGCGCCGCCCGGGCAGCGAGAGGCTGCTGCCGAGCGTCGTCACGGCGGAGACGAGCCCCGCCAGCGACCGGGGGGAGTACTCCACGGTGTATTCGGTGGGGCGCAGGCGTGCGGCCCAGGCCCCCAGCGTCCGGACGCCGACGGGCTGCGGCAGGAAGACCCGCCCGCCCCGGGACGCCGCCCCGTCGGCGCTCGGGTGGTAGTCGGGACGGTTGCGCGCCGCCGTCAGGTTGATGCCGTGCGTGGCGAGCCAGGCGCCCACGGCCGGGCTCTCCCGGACGAACGCGTCCCGACGATCCGCCGACGAGGACGCCGTCGGCGCCGGCAGCACGGCGTCCAGGTAGCGGCGCACCTCGGCGTCCGGGGCGGCGCCGGGCTTGGCGTGGGCGCCGGGCAGCCAGAGCTGCCCGGCGTCGGACGCCGTCGAGCCGCCCAGCAGGTCGGTGCTCTCCGCGAGGACGACGTCGAAGCCGGACTCGGCGGACGCGGCCGCGGCCAGGAGGCCCGCGGCTCCGCCCCCGATGACGAGGATGTCGGTCGTGCGCTCCACGTCGGGCTCAGCTCTGGAGGGACTGCGCGAGGGCGATCAGGGTGCGGACGGCCGCGCCCGTGCCGCCCTTCGGCACGTAGTCGTGCACCTTGTCGCTCCACGAGGGCCCGGCGATGTCGAGGTGCGCCCACGGGACGCCCTCGCGCACGAACTCGCGCAGGAACGCCGCCGCGGTGAGCGCGCCCCCGTAGCGGGTCGTGCCCGACGAGCGGAGGTCGGCGACGTCGGAGGTGAGGTTGTCCTTGATCTCGGGGGGCAGGGGCAACTGCCAGAACGCCTCGCCGGCCGCCTCCGCGGCGTCCAGCACGTGATCGGCCGTCTCGTCGTCGCTGGCCATCAGGCCCCCCGTGCGCTCGCCGAGCGCCACGATGCAGGCGCCCGTGAGGGTGGCGACGTCGACGATCAGTGACGGATCGTCCTCGCCGGCCCGGGTGAGCCCGTCGGCCAGGACGAGGCGACCCTCGGCGTCCGTGTTGGCGTTCTCGACCGTCTTGCCGCCGTACATCGTGAGCACGTCCGACGGCCGGAACGCCTTGCCGGACGGCATGTTCTCCGCCATGCACGCGTAGGCGGTCACGCGGACCTTGAGCCGCAGCTCGGCGATCGCGCGGGTCGCGGCGAGCACCGCGGCGGCGCCCGCCATGTCGGACTTCATCGTGTACATGCCGTCGGGGGTCTTGAGGTCGAGGCCGCCCGAGTCGAACGTGATGCCCTTACCGACCAGGGCGAGGTGCGCCTTGGCCCCGCGGGGTGCGTAGGAGTAGCGAACGAGCCGCGGCGGCCGCTCCGACCCGCCGCCGACGCCGAGGATGCCGCCGAACCCCTCCTTGGCCAGGGCCTTCTCGTCGAGCACCTCGACCTCTACCCGGACGTCGCGCGCGGCCTGCCGCGCGGCGTCCGCGAAGGTCTCGGGGTAGAGCACGTTCGCCGGGAGGTTCACCCAGTCGCGCGCCTGCACCACGGCGGCGGACACGGTCGCGGCGACGTTCACGGCCTGGTTCGCGGCGCCCCCGCGGGCCACGAGCGTGATGCGGCCGATGGACGCCTTTGCGGGCGTCGCGGACGTCTTCTCATACCGGTAGCTCGCGAGCAGCGCGCCCTCGGCGGCGCCCTTGACGACCTCGGGCTCGACTGTGTCGAGGCTCACGGCGACGTGCAGCGGGCGCTCGCCGCTCAGCCCGGACGCCGCCCGCACCCCGTTCGCCGCCGCCTTGCGCACCTGTTCGGGCGTCACGTCGACGTCGCCGAGGCCGGTGACGACGAGCCGCGCCGGGTTGCCCGGGAGCGCCACCGTCGACCCCAGCTCGGGCTTGGCGCCCAGCGAGGCGGCCAGGTCGGGCAGCCCCCGGCTGTAGCGGGAGCGTTGAGCCTTCTCGGTGGCGTCGTCGGCGCCGATGACGACGGGGCCGGACGACGTGCTCGCGAGCCCGACCACGACGACGTCGGCGTCGCTCGGAATCGAGTTCGCCACCGACAGCGGGGGCAGGGTGGACGCGACATAGGACACGGTGTGACTCCTTCTCGACCGTCGTTTCGCGCGCCAAGACTACAGCGAGGAGTCCCGGGGCCGTGCCGGTGTCGCCGGTCTGCGATAGGTTCGGCCGCATGGCTGAGCTGAGAAGGTCTCCGCTCCACGACCGGCATGTGGCGTTGGGGGCGAAATTCGCGGAGTTCGGCGGCTGGACGATGCCGCTGCAATACACGTCCATCGTGGCCGAGCACAAGGCGGTGCGGTCCTCGGTGGGGGTGTTCGACGTCAGCCACCTGGGCGGCATCCGGGTGACGGGGCCGAACGCGCGCGACTTCGTGAACGAGTGCCTCACCAACGACCTGGAGAAGATCGGCCCGGGGCAGGCTCAATACACCCTGGCGCTCACCCGCCAAGGCGGCGTGGTGGACGACATCATCGCCTACCTCATCGCCGACGACCACGTGTTCCTGGTGCCGAATGCGGCCAACAACAACGACATCTACGCGCTCCTGCAGCGTCAGGCGCCCGGCGCGCTCGAGGTGTCCAACGAGCACCCGCTCTACGCCAAGATCGCCCTGCAGGGCACCCACAGCGACGAGATCCTGCAGGCCCTCGGCGCGCCGTACGAGCACGCGTACATGCACTTCCGCGGCGGCCGCATCGGCGACGCCGACGTCACCGTCTGCCGCACCGGCTACACGGGCGAAAAGGGGTACGAGCTGTTCGTCGGGGCCGACGAGGCGGGCCCGGTGTGGGACGCCATCGTGGCCGCCGGCGAGCCCTACGGCATCCTGCCGTGCGGCCTCGGCGCGCGCGACACGCTGCGCACCGAGATGGGCTACCCGCTGCACGGGCACGAGTTGTCGATCGGCATCAACCCGCTGGAGGCCATGTGCGGGTGGGCCGTCGGCTGGGACAAGCCGGAGTTCTGGGGCTCCGAAGCCGTCAAGGAGGCGCGCGCCACCGGCGTGACGCGCAAGATCCGCGCCCTGCAGGCGCAGGGGCGTGGCATCCCGCGTCCGGACATGACGGTGCTGGACGCGGCGGGCGCGGAGGTCGGGCGGGTCACGTCCGGCACGTTCAGCCCGACGCTCCGCGTCGGCATCGCGCTCGCGCTGCTGGACGCCTCGATCACCCCGGGCCAGGAGGTCGTCGTGGACATCCGGGGGCGTCACGAGACGTTCGACGTGAAGAAGCCGCCGCTCGTGCAGCCTCAGGTCCGCGAGCCGTGAGGGCGTGGCAGACGGAGGGGACGCGGTGACGAAGAAGTTCTGGGCGCACGTGGCGCTGGCCGCCGTCGGGCTGGTCGCGCTGGTGTGGTCGCTGACGTTGGCCGCCCACCCCACGGTCATGTGCCGCGGGGTCGAGATGCACCCGGGCGAGGTGTGCGTGAAGGCCGACAACACCGGCCGCGTCCAGACGTACGAGGACCGGGTGGAGGCCGCCCAGCAGTCGCGGCCCGTCGTCGGCGCCGTCGGGGCGGCGGTCGCCGGGTTCGGCGGCTGGCTGGCCTGCGCGGAGGCGCGCAAGACCCGCGGGAGGCGCGAGGCGTAGGGCGGCGTCCGCGTCGGGCCGGCGTCCGTCCGCAGGCCGAACGGCCCGGTCAGGCGTGCAGGCTCATCGGGCCGTAGACGACGCGGTCGCCCTCCACGAGGGTCACCTCGTCGAGGCCGTCGTCGACGAGGTCCTCATACGACTCGGTGAGCCAGGCCTCGGCTTCGGCCTGGGTGGGGAAGTCGGGGGAGCGGTACGAACGCTCGCCGCCCAGCCGCTGCGCGGCGTCCGTGTCGAGCTCGGCGACCCAGCGGAACATCAGATCTTCTCCCCCCGGTTCACGCGCGGCGGCGGCGTCCGCCAGCGCCGGAACGAAAGCTGCCGGTTGAATGCGTACATCACCAGGCCCTTGCGCGGGCGGTGCGGGATGCGCTGGGCGGCGAGCTCCTTGAACCGCCGCCACACCATCCAGGTGTCGATGAAGATCATGGCCATGAACGCCCACATCGCCCAGAAGACGTACATGCTGTAGCGCAGCGCCCCGGGCAGGAACGTGCTCGCCATGAGCACCAGCAGCAGCGGCATGGCGATCTCGGCGAGGTTGAACCGCGAGTCGACGATGTCGCGCATGAGCTGCCGCTCGGGGGTGTTGTCGATCTCGGCGTAGCGGCGCCGGTTCTCCACCGCGCGCACCTGACGCTCGCGCGCCTTGATCTCGCGCTTGCTGAGGTCGGGGTTCAGCCGCTGGCGGCGGGCCGCCTCGGCCTCGCGCCGCGACGGGGTCGCGTGCCCCTTCTTCGTGGGCCCCTGCCCCACGGGGGGGGCCGGCGGCTCCTGCTCAGGCTCGGGCTGGTCGGCCTTCTTCGCTTTGAACAAGGGCACGGGCGGATCCTTCGGTTGTGCGGCGGTGACACGGACCCGCCCAGTCTAGGGGATGCCCTTGCCCGGCACACCGCCTACGCTGGGGGCGCAGACTGCATGCCCCCACGGGAAGGACTCCACTCGATGGCCGGACTGTTCAACCGGATGAAACTCATCTTCGGCTCGAAGGCCGACAAGGCCCTCGACAAGCTCGAGGATCCGCGGGAGACGCTCGACTACTCCTACCAGCGGCAGCTCGAGCTGCTGCAGAAGGTCCGCCGCGGGGTGGCGGACGTCGCGACGAGCCGCAAGCGGGTGGAGCTTCAGGCCAACCAGCTCAACGCCGAGGTCGACAAGATGTCGGTGGCGGCCAAGCGAGCCCTCGAGCAGGGCCGCGAAGACCTCGCCCGCGAGGCGCTCACGCGCAAGTCGGCGCTGCAGCAGCAGCTCGCCGACCTTCAGGCCCAGCATGCGCAACTCGCCGGCGAGGAGGAGAAGCTCGTCCGCGCCAGCCAGCGGCTGCAGGCCAAGGTGGACGCCTTCCGCACCAAGAAGGAGACCATCAAGGCCACCTACAGCGCGGCCGAGGCCCAGACCCGCGTCAACGAGGCCTTCAGCGGGCTCGGCGAGGAGATGGGCGACGTCGGCCTGGCGATCCAGCGCGCCGAGGACCGGACGCAGCAGATGCAGGCCCGCGCCGGCGCGGTCGACGAGCTGCTCGCCTCCGGCGCGCTCGACGACCCGAGCGGCCTGGCGAAGGACGACATCACCCGCGAGCTCGACTCGCTGGCGTCCAGCTCGCAGGTGGAGAACGAACTGGAGGCCATGAAGCGCTCGCTCGGCCAGTTGGACGCCGGCGCGGCCGAGCCCACGCCCGAGCTCAGCGCCGGGCGCGCCACGCAGCAGCCGGGCGCCGTGGCGTCCGCGCAGCCGCAGAACGGGCAGGCGCAGCAGGTTGGCCCGGCGCAGCCGCCGACCTACCAGCAGCCGCCGGCCCAGGGCGAGGCGTCCTCCGAGCCGACGCGGGAGGGCTGAGCGATGATCGTGCGCATCCTCGGTGAGGGGCAACTCGACGTCGACGACAGCCACCTCGCCGAGCTGAACCAGCTCGACGAGCGGGTGGAGGACGCGGTGGACGCCGGCGACGAGGCCGCCCTGGCCGACGCGCTGGCGGGGCTGCTCGCCCGGGTGCGCGAGATCGGCAGGCCGCTCGACGACGCGGTGCTCGCCGACTCCGACCTGATCCTGCCCGGGGCCGACAGCGACCTGGCGCAGCTTCGTTCGTTCCTCGACGACAGCGGGGCCGCCGACGGGCTGATCCCCGGGTGAGCCGCGCCCGATGAGGGCCCTGATCTGCGCCGACGCTATCGGCGGCCTGCCGTCCGCGGTGGCCGGGCGGGCGCTGGGGCGCGCGTTCGCGGCGTCCGGACGCCGCGTCCAGGTGGCGGTCGTGCCCCTGGCCGCGGGCGGCCCGGCGCTGCAGGACGCCCTGCGCGAGCTTGGTCGCGACGACGTGGTGGCCGAGGCCCCCGGCGAGCCGGGGGAGGCGTCCGGGTTCGATCGCGCGGCGACGACGGCCGGCCTGGGGCAGGCTCTGCTCTCGGCCCTGGACGCCGCCGTCGGCCCGCCGGG
>NZ_JBDHZL010000076.1:0-12921 GCF_039811905.1 Nigerium sp.
GCGGGTGCGGGTGCGGGTGCGGGTGCGGGTGCGGGTGCGTCCACTGAGGACGCCTCACAGCCCGGGCCGACGCCTCTCGTCGGCACCCGGCCGAGGAAAGCTAGGCCGCGTCCAGGGTCGGAACGATGATCTCGCGGTACAGCAGCAGCAGCGACGCGACGATCGGGATCGCCAGCAGGGCCCCCGCGACGCCGAGCAGCAGCGCGCCGCAGAGCGCGCCCAGCACGACCATCACCGGCGGCACGTTCAACGACCGGGAGAACAGTCGCGGCTGGACGAGGTAGGCGTCCATCTGCTGGTAGGCGATCAGGGTGATCAGGGTGATCAGCGCGGCGTGCGGCGAGACGGTCAGGGCGACGAGCGAGCAGATGATCAGCCCGATCGACGAGCCGACCGCCGGGATCGCGGCGAGCATCCCGACCAGCATCGCCAAGGCGAGCGAGTAGCCGCCCAGCCCGGTGAAGTTCGTCACGGCGAACGTGACGCCGAACCAGAGGGCGACGACGAGGGTCATGCCGGTGAGGTAGCCGCCGATCCGGTCGAGGATCTGCTGGGCCAGATACCGCGCCCGCGGCCGCTTGGACGCCGGCGCCAGCTCCACGAGCGTGTTCTCGATCGCGGTCGCGGACGCCAGGAAGTACAGCGTCAGGATGATCGTCATGAACGTCGAGAACACCCCGTTCGCGACCGCGGTGCCGGCGCCGACGATCCCGCCGAAGAGGTCGTTGACCCAGCTCCCCGACGCCACGAACGCGCTCACGCGGTCGATCACGTGGAACTGGGCGTCCCAGCGGGCGACCGCCGGGTTGGTCTGGAGTTGATCCAGCACCTGCGGCGCGCTCGCTGTGAGGCCGGCGAGCTGGCTCGCCACGAGCGGGACGATGATCCACACGCCCGCGACCACGAGCGCCAGCACGACGATCCCGATCAGCGCGAGCGCGAGCGCGTGCGGGACGCCCCTCTTGACCAGGGATTTCACCACCCGGTTCATGCCGAGGGCGATGAACATGGAGAAGCCGACCAGGATGATGATCTGCTTCAACTGCATCAGCGCCAGCACGAGCCCGAGGGCCACGAGGAGGCCGAGCCCGCTGAAGAAGCCCTTCCGGAACGCGCGGGCGTCGCGGGCGACGTGACGCTGCTTGGCCCGCTCGTCCGGTGGGACGGCGGGCAGCGGCCCGGCCGTGTTCTCGGGTGGCTGCACCCTCACCTCCTGTTGTCGGGGCCGTCGCGCGACCGCGCTGCGGCTGCCAGCGATCATGCCCCCATCGGGGGTGAAGTCGGCACGATCCAGGGGGTGGGACGCCGCGGGCGCCCGTCGCGCCCCTGCGGGCGCGCGGGTGGTCCGGTGCCCCCGCGCGGCGGCGGTGGATCCCTGGGAGACGAACGCCCACCCCGACGACGGAACCCCTCGAGGGCGGCCCTCTCCTCGACGACGGACGCCTCCGACGACGGACGCCCCCGCCCAAGTGGGGCGGGGGCGTCCGAAGCGGATCCGGCGGCGGGCCGGATCAGGAGGGGTACTGAATCACTGCGCGTCGAGGTCGAGTTCGATGAGGCCCGCGATCTCGTTGACCGCCTCCTCGTTGTCGGACTCGACGGTGACCTCGGTGCCCTTGCTGGCGCCCAGGGTCATGATGAGCAGCGACGAACCGGCGTCCACTTCGTCGCCGTCGGCGACGCGGAGGGTGATCTCGTCGTCGTACTTGCCGGCCGCCTCGGAAATGATCGCGGCGGGGCGGGCGTGCAGGCCGACGGCGGAACCGACGGTGACGGTCTTGCTAGCCATGGGTGTAACTCCTTCGTTGGGTTGGACGGGGCCTATTTTGCCGTAGCCGCTTCAGCTTTGGCGTCGGCGATCTTCTTGTTTTGGTTCAGCTGCTTCAGGAGCACGACGAGCGCGCAGGCGACCACCATGCCCGCGACGATCGCGATGAGGAACCCGAGGAAGTTCTGGATCGCGAAGAACACGAAGATGCCGCCGTGCGGGGCCCTGCTGCCGACGTTGAGCGCCATCGAGATCGCGCCGGTGACCGCACCGCCCGCCATCATCGACGGGATCACGCGCAGCGGGTCCGCCGCCATGAACGGGATCGCGCCCTCAGAGATGAACGACAGCCCGAGCAGCCAGGCGGTGCGCCCGTTCTCGACCTCGGCCTCGCTGAACACCTTCGGCCGAAGCATCGTGGCCAGCGCGAGCGCCAGCGGGGGCATCATGCCGGCGGCCATGACCGCGGCCATGATGTGGAAGGACGCCTCCGTGTTGGCCGCGAGCCCCGTGGTCGCGAACAGGTAGGCCGCCTTGTTGACCGGGCCGCCGAGGTCGAAGCACATCATGAGCCCGAGCACGACGCCCAGCAGGATCGCGGAGCCGCCCGACATGCCGTTCAGCGTGTTGGTGAGACCCGTCGTGATCGCGGCCAGCGGAGCGCCCAGCAGCAGGTACATCAGGCCGCCGGTGATCAGCGTGGTGACGAGCGGAATGATCACGACCGGCATCAGGCCCGCCAGCCAGCGCGGTGCCTTGAACGAGCCGATCCACAGCGCGATCAGACCGGCGATGAGGCCGGTGACCAGGCCGCCGATGAAGCCGGCGCCCAGCGTGACCGAGATCGCACCGCCGGCGAAGCCGGGGGCGATGCCCGGACGCCCGGCGAGGCCGAAGGCGATGTAGCCCGACAGCGCCGGCACCAGGAAGCTGAACGCCGCCTGGCCGACGAGGAACACCACCGAGCCGAGGTATAGAGCCGGCCCCGCGCCCCAACCGGCGTGGAAGACCAACTGCGCGGTGTTGGAGTACGACGCGCACTGCTCGGCCGTGACGCCGGAGGCCCATGCCGGCAGAGCGCCGCAGTCGGGGGCCAGACCGATGCCGTAGCCGCCCAGCAGGAAGCCGAGGGCGATCAGCAGGCCGCCGGCGGCCACGAACGGGATCATGTACGAGACGCCCGTCATCAGGGCCTGCTGGATGCGCTTGCCCCAACCCAGCTTGTCGCCCTCGCTGCCGGACGCCCCGGCCGCCGCCCCCGCGTCGCCGGTGACCCGGCGGGCGTTCGGGTTCTTGGCGGCCGCGAGGGCCTCCTCGATCATGACCTTCGGTTCGTTGATGGCGCGCTTCACGCCCGACTCGATGACGGGCAGGCCGGCGAACCGCTCACGATCCCGGACGCCGACGTCGGTCGCGAAGATCACGGCCGCGGCCGACTTGATGACGTCGCCGGGGATCGGCTCGACGCCGCCCGAACCCTGCGTCTCGACGCGGATGTCGACGCCCATCTCCTTCGCCGTGTTCGACAGCGAATCGGCCGCCATGTAGGTGTGCGCGATGCCCGTCGGGCACGCGGTGACGGCCACGAGGTGCTCGCCGGCGGGCGCGCCCGACGCGGCCGGGGCGGCGGCAGCGGAGGATCCCGCGGACGCGCCGGCCGCTCCTGCCGCGGCAGCACCCGCGGCGGCCGGCTTGTCGGCGGCCGGCTTGGGGTCGAGGACGTCGTCGACCAGCGCGACGATCTCCTCCTTCGACGTCGCCGCGCGCAGGGAGGCGAGGAAGTCCTTGCGGACCAGCGCCCGCGCGAGCTTCGTCAGCAGCTTCAGGTGGTCGGCGTCCCCGTCTGCGGCGGCGGCGATCATGAAGACGAGGTCGGCCGGGCCGTCCTTCGCGCCGAAGTCCACCTTCGGGTCGAGCCTCGCGAAGGCCAGGGAGGCCTTGCTCACGGCGGCGGACCGGCAGTGGGGGATCGCGAACCCGCCGGGAAGCCCGGTGGCGGCCTTGCCCTCGCGCGTCAGGACGTCGGCCTTGAGGCCCGCGGCGTCCGCACGACCGGCGTCCTGCACCAGTTGCGCGAGCGACCCGATGACGTCTTCCTTGGTCTGGCCGAGATCGGCGTCCAGGGCGACGAGATCCGTCGTCATCAACTTGTCGGAACTATCCATCTCTCTTCCCTTGTCAGGCGGTGGGGTGCTTTACAGAACGCGCCGGACGTCGGCTCGCTCGGGGTGAATATCGTCGGGACGGGGGAGGGAGGTCCCCGGCAGGCCGGCCGCGCCCGACCCGTAGGACGCCGCGGTGCGCAGGCAGCCGTCCGGCGTCTCGCCGCGCACGGACGCCAGCACGAAACCGGCGACGGAGGAGTCGCCCGCGCCGACCGTGCTCTTGACCTCGACCTTCGGCGCGGTCGTGTACCAGGCGCCTTCCGCGGTCACGAGCACCGCGCCCGCGCCGCCGAGGGTGACCATCACGTTCGCGATGCCGCGGGCCTGCAGCCCGCGGGCGGCCTCGACGATCGCGTCCACGTCGCCGGCCTCCGCGGACGCCTCGAACGCCGCCGCGTCGCCGCCGGTGAGCTGGGCGAGCTCGTCGCTGTTCGGCTTGATCAGATCGAAGGACGCCTCCGGCAGCCCGTCGAGGAGGGCCTCCAGCGCGGCGTCGGAGGTGTCGACGGCCACCTTGCAGCCGAGCGGCTTGAGCGCCTTGACGAGCTGGGCGTACCAGTCGGTGGGCGCGCCGGGCGGCAGCGAGCCGGACAGGATCGCCCAGTCGGCGTCCGCAGCCCGGGCGATCAACTCGTCTTGGGCCGCCTGTACCTGCTCGGGCGTGAGCGTCGGGCCGGGCTCGTTGACCTTCGTCGTCGTGCCGTCGGGCTCGGTGATGGCGGTGTTCGTGCGCACCCGGATGCCGCCCTGCACCACCCGGCACGCACCCGGCAGGCCGCTGGCGACCAGCTCGGCGTTGAACGCCTCGTCGGTGATCGCGAGGACGGCGACGGCCTGCTCGCCGGCGTACGCGAGGACGCGGGCGACGTTGATGCCCTTGCCCCCGGCCTGCACGGTGGCGTCGGTGGCCCGCTGCACCTCGCCGCGCTGGAGCGGCTCGGCCAGCGAGATCGTCTTGTCGATGCTGGGGTTGGGCGTGAAAGTGACGATCATGCGAGGACAACCTCGATTCCTTGGTCGACGAGTGCGGAGTGATCGGCGGTGGGGAGCGACTTGTCGGTGACGATGACGTCGACCTCGGCGAGGTCGGCGAATCCGACCAGATAGTCGCTGTTGTACTTCGAGGCGTCTGCGAGGGCGACCACGGTGCCGCCTGCCCGGACGATAGCCGACTTGACCTCGGCCTCGCTGGGATCTGGAGTGGAAAGGCCCTGGCGCAGGCTGAAGCCGTTCGCGCCCACGAAGCTGACGTCGACGCGGAGCCGGCGGATGGCGTCCACCGTCGCCGAACCCACCGTCGTGTGGGTCACTCCACGGACGCGACCCCCCAGCATGTGGACGCCTTCCACCCCCCGCGCGGCGAGGGAGCCGGCGATGAGCACCGAGTTCGTCACGATCGTGCCGACCTGCCCCGGGACGAGCAGTTCGGCCAGCCGGGCCGTCGTGGTGCCGCCGTCGAGCAGCACCGTCGTATCGTCCCGCGTCGGCAGGAACGACAGCGCGGCGCGCGCGATGCGCGCCTTTTCTGACATGCGCGACGTCTCGCGGAGGGCGACGCCGGCCTCGGTCAGCCGGATGCGGCCGGCGGGGACCGCCCCGCCGTGGACGCGGTCGATGCTGCCCGCGCTGGCGAGGGTCTCCAGGTCGCGCCGAACGGTCTCGGGGGTCACCTTGAACCGACGCGCGAGGTCGGCGACGCCGACGCGCCCGCGCTCTTGCGCGAGCAGCACGATCGCGTGTTGACGCTCCTCGGCGTACATTCGGCACCATCCTTCGTCGGCACTGACCCGCGCGGCAACTCCACGCAACCAAATGTCTCTAAACGTTGTTTTACACCCGTTTTTGTGGATGTGCAAGAGGGCGGGCGGCGGCGATGACATGATTCGTATCGCGCGCGACGAGTCGTCGCGGTCTCGAGGAAGAGGACAGTTATGAGCAACGACCAGACCGTCAGCGGCACCGGAGTCGTCTCGGGTTTCGCGTACGCCCCCGCCGCCTGGACCAAGCCCAGGCCCGTGCTGCCGAAGCGCATCCATGACCGCGTCGTGCCCGACGAGGAGCGCGAGGGCGAGGTCGAGCGCTTCAAGGCCGCGACCACGATCGTGGCCGGCCGCTTCACCGAGCGGGCGTCGTCGGCCACGGGCGTGGCGGCCGAGGTCCTCGGCGCGACCGCCGCCCTCGCGAAGGATCGCGGGTGGCTGCGCGCGGCGCAGAAGCTCATCAAGGGCGGCCAGTCCGCGGAGGCGGCCACCGAAGGCGCGACCGATCAGTTCGTCGCGATGTTCCAGCAGGTGGGCGGGCTGATGGCCGAGCGCACCACCGACCTCAAGGACATCCGCGACCGCACCATCGCCCAGTTGCTCGGCGAGCCGGAGCCGGGCGTCCCGGCCCCCAGCAGCCCGATCGCCCTCCTCGCCGACGACCTCGCGCCGGCCGACACGGCGGGGCTTGACCCCGAGTTGGTGCTGGCCCTGGTCACGCGCCTGGGCGGCCCCACGAGCCACACCGCGATCCTCGCCCGGCAGCTCGGCATCCCCTGCATCGTCGCCGTGACCGAGCTCGCGAAGGTGCCCGAGGGCACCCCGGTGCTGGTCGACGGCACGCTGGGCACCGTCACGATGGGCGTCGAGCCCGGCGACGCGCAGCGGCTCATCGAGGCCGACTCGGCGCGGCGCGAGGCGATCCGGACGTGGACCGGCCCCGGCCGTACCGCGGACGGCGTGGAGGTCGACCTGTTGGCGAACGTCCAAGACGGCGCGGCCGCGCGGCGGGCGTCCGGAACCGAGGCCAACGGCATCGGGCTGTTCCGCACCGAGATGTGCTTCCTCACCGCCCAGACCGAGCCGTCGACCGCCGAGCAGGCGAAGATCTACGGCGAGGTGCTCGCGGCGTTCCCGGGCAAGAAGGTGGTCATCCGCACCCTGGACGCCGGCTCCGACAAGCCCGTTCCCTTCGCGAACCACGAAGACGAAGAGAACCCGGCCCTCGGCGTCCGCGGGATCCGGCTGGAGAAGACCAACGCCGGCCTGATCACGCGCCAGCTGGACGCCATCGCCATGGCCGGCGAGGACAACGACGCGTCCCCGTGGGTCATGGCCCCCATGGTCGCGACGCTGGAGGAGGCGCGCGACTTCGCGGCGGCCTGCCGCGAACGCAACCTCAAGCCCGGGATCATGGTCGAGGTGCCCGCCGTCGCCCTGCTGGCCGACGACTTCCTCAACGAGGTCGAGTTCTTCTCCATCGGCACGAACGACCTGACGCAGTACGCGATGGCGGCCGACCGCATGTCGTCGCCGCTGGCGACCCTGACCGACCCGTGGCAGCCGGCCGTCCTCAGCCTGATCCACATGGCCGCGCAGGCGGGCCAGCGGGCGGGGAAGACGGTCGGCGTCTGCGGCGAGGCCGCGGCCGACCCGCTGCTCGCGTGCGTCCTGCTCGGGCTCGGCGTCACCTACCTGTCGATGGCGACCACCGCGATCCCGGCGGTCGGCGTCCAGGTGGGGTCCGTGACCATGCAGCAGTGCCAGGACGCCGCCGCGCAGGTGCTGCGCGCCGGCTCGGCGTCCGCGGCGAAGGCCAAGGCGGCCGAGCTGCTCGGCTGAGGCTTGGGGGTGGGCGGCCGATGAAGCCGCCCACCCGCCCGTGGAATAGTGGCGCACCCCTCCGCGTTAGGTTAGTTGAAATCGCAATTACCTAGGAGTGGCAATGCAGTTCGGGATCTTCAGCGTCAGCGACGTGACCACGGATCCGACGACCGGCCGGACGCCGACCGAACACGAGCGCGTGCTCGCGGAGGTCGCGATCGCCAAGAAGGCCGAGGAGATCGGCCTGGACGTCTTCGCGATCGGCGAGCACCACAACCCGCCGTTCTTCAGCAGCTCCCCGACGACGACGCTGGCCTACATCGCGGCGCAGACCACGCGGCTGATCCTGTCGACGTCCACCACGCTCATCACGACGAACGACCCGGTGAAGATTGCCGAGGACTACGCGATGCTGCAGCACCTCTCCGGCGGCCGCGTCGACCTCATGATGGGCCGCGGCAACACCGGCCCGGTCTACCCGTGGTTCGGCAAGGACATTCGCGACGGGGTCGCGCTGGCCATCGAGAACTACGCCCTGCTGCGCCGGCTGTGGGACGAGGAGGTCGTCGACTGGAAGGGCCGCTTCCGGACGCCGCTGAACGGCTTCACCTCGACGCCCCGACCGCTGGACGGCGTCGCGCCGTTCGTGTGGCACGGGTCGATCCGGACGCCGCAGATCGCCGAACAGGCCGCCTACTACGGCGACGGCTTCTTCCACAACAACATCTTCTGGCCGATGAGCCACACGAAGCAGATGGTCGCGCTCTACCGCCAGCGCTTCGAGCACCACGGCCACGGTCCGGCCGACACCGCGATCGTCGGGCTCGGCGGGCAGTTCTTCATGCGGAAGAACTCCCAGGACGCCGTGCGCGAGTTCCGCCCGTACTTCGACGTCGCGCCGGTCTACGGCTACGGCCCCAGCCTGGAGGAGTTCACCGCGGAGACGCCGCTGACCGTCGGCTCGCCCCAGCAGGTGCTGGAGCGCACGCTGTCGTTCCGCGACGAGGTCGGCGACTACCAGCGCCAGCTGTTCCTGATCGACCACGCCGGGCTCCCGCTGAAGACCGTGCTCGAGCAGCTCGACCTGCTGGGCGAGATCCTGCCGGACCTGCGCGCGGGCTTCGCCGCCGGACGCCCCGCGCACGTCCCGGACGCCCCGACGCACGCGAGCCTGGTGGCCGCGCGGGCGGCGTCCGGATCGGAGCAGACCGGCTCCACCGCCCAGAACGACCACGGCGGACACGCCGTCGACGACGTCACCGGGCGTTCGCCGTAC
This sequence comes from Nigerium sp., assembly GCF_039811905.1. Taxonomy (NCBI): domain Bacteria; kingdom Bacillati; phylum Actinomycetota; class Actinomycetes; order Propionibacteriales; family Propionibacteriaceae; genus Nigerium; species Nigerium sp. The sequence goes on from NZ_JBDHZL010000076.1 coordinate 8,794, forward strand.
GAACTCGAGGAGTCCCGTTGATCATCACCGTTGTCACGGCGGGCATGAGCACGCCGTCGTCCACGCACCTGCTGGGGGAGCGGCTCGCGAAGGCGACCGCGGACCGGCTGGAGGCGTCCGACCAGGCCGTCGAGGTGCGCACCGTCGAGGTGCGCGAGCTGGCGTCCGACCTGGTGAACTTCCTGGGGACGCGCGTCCCCTCGGCGCGGCTGCGCGAGGCGTTCGACGCCGTCGCGCAGGCGTCCGGGGTGATCGCCGTCACGCCGATCTGGAACGCCTCGTACTCGGGGCTGTTCAAGCTCTTCTTCGACGCGCTGGAGGAGGGGTCGCTGAAAGGGCGTCCGGCGCTGCTCGCGGCGACCGGCGGCTCGGCGCGGCATTCGCTGGCCATCGACTCCGCGCTGCTGCCGCTGTTCTTCTACCTCAAGGCGACCGTGGCCCCGACGGCCGTGTTCGCCGCGACGGAGGACTGGGGCTCCGACGAATCGGGGCTCGACCGGCGCATCGAGCGCGCGGGCCGGGAGTTCGCCGACCTGGTGGCGGCCACGCCGGCGCCGGAGGCGTCCGACGAGTTCGCGGTGGTCGACTTCGAGCAACTGCTGCGCGGCTGAGGCCGCGCGTAGGGGGTGGGGCGATCGCCCCACCCCCTGCTTGCCTACAGGATCGGCACCCGCGCCCGGACGTCGGGCACGAGCGCCAGGTCCACGTCGCTCACGAGCACCCCGGACGCCGCGGCCAACCGTCCGCGGACGCCGCCCAACGGGTCGACGACCGCGCTGCGCCCGATGCCGAGCGGATCCGCGCCGGCGGGAGGCGTCCAGGCCTGGTCGCAGGCGACGAGCCAGGCCTGGGCGTCCAGGGCGCGGGCGCGCACGAGGAGATCCCACTGTTCGGCCTTGCCAGGACCCTCTCCCCACGACGCCGGCACGCACACCAGCTCCGCCCCCGCGCGGCCGAGCGCGGTGAACTGGTCCGCGAAGCGCAGGTCGTAGCAGGTGGCCAGACCGATCGTCGTGCCGAGCGCGGCGAACGTGACGACGTCGTGCCCCGCCTCGACCGTGTCGGACTCGCGCGAGCCGAACGCGTCGTAGAGGTGGATCTTGTCGTAGGACGCCTCCGTCCCGGCCCCCGTCGCCAGCAGCGTGTTCCGGACGCGCCCGTCGGACGCGGGCGTGAACATGCCGACGACCAGCAGGACGCCGAGCTCGGCCGCGAGGGACCGGACGCCGTCGGCGAACCGCCCGTCGAGCGGCTCCGCGACCGCCGCCAGCGGCGTCGAGAAGTTCGCGTGGGACGCCTCCGGGCAGACCACGAGCCGGGCGCCGGCCTCGGCGGCCGCGCGGGCGGCGTCCCGGATGACGCTGAGATTCGCGCCCGGGTCGTCGGTCGAGGAGAACTGGGCCGCCGCGACCCTCAGGCTGGTGCTGTTCATGGCTGTCCTTCGTGTGCTGGCTTTTGTTGTATACATGCGGTGTGACCCGGGCATCGGGGCGTGATCGCGCCTATGAGCATCTTCGCGGACGCTTGCTGTCCGATCCGTCGCTCGTGGGCACCTTCATCAACGAGGCCGAGCTGGCCGAGACCGTCGGCGTCTCCCGGACGCCGGTCCGCGAGGCTCTGCTGCTGCTCTCCGCCGAGGGGCTGGTGCAGCTCGTGCCGAACCGCGGCGCGTTCGTGCCGCCGCTGAGCCCCGACCAGGTGCACCAGGTGCTGCAGGCGCGGGCCGTCATCGAGAGCTGGGCCGCCGGCGAGGCGCTGCGGAACCTCAAGGTGCCGCTGGCGAGCATGCAGGCGTCCCTGGATCGGCAGGCGGCCCTGCCCGAGGACGCCGACCCGAGCGAGTTCATCGCCGCCGACCGCGACTTCCACGAGGCGCTCGTGATCGCCGGGGGCAACGAGGTCATGACGAAGATGTACGAGACGGTCCGGTCGCGGCACGTGGTGATCGGCCTCGCCGCGATCCTGCGCGACCGCGAGAGCCGCCTGGACGTCGTCGCCGAGCACCAGGGCATCATCGACGCCCTGGCGTCCGGCGACGAGGAGCGCAGCAAGCAGGCCATCCGGTCGCACCTGCTGCGCACGGCCACCCGGCACGCCCGGGCCTGAGGGGACGCCGCCGGCGTCCGGGGACGCGGGGGAGTCGGCCGGGGCGTCCGGCGAGGCCGGATCACTGCTCGGCGGCGGCCTCGTCGAACTCGTCGACGACCGCGCGGCCCATCGCCAGGCCGATCAGGGTGATCACGCACGCGCCGGCGATGTAGCCGGCCATCGCCCAGCTGTTCTGCCCGTTCGCCCAGAAGAGGGCGAACATCGTCGGCGCCAGGCCGCCGGCGAAGATGCCGGCGAACGTGTAGGCGAGCGAGCTGCCGGTGTAGCGCAGGCGCGAGCTGAACTGTTCGGCGATGTGGGCGGCCTGCGGGGCGTACATGAACGAGTGGAACATCAGGGCGACGATGACGCCGGCCAGCGCGAGCCCGAAGCTGCGCTGCTCGTGCAGCATGCCCACGAAGATGAAGGCCCAGATGGCGCCCAGCACGGCGGCGACCGCGTACTGGAGGCGTCGGTTGATGCGGTCGGAGACCCAGCCGGCGAACGGCATGGTGAAGATCTGCAGGAACCCGGCCGCCATCGTGCACGTCAGCGCCTGCGTGTTGGTGAGCCGGCTCGGCCCGTTCTGCAGCCACGTGATGACGTAGACGGCGAAGAACGCGTACAGCACGTCGGGCCCGAACCGGGTGAGGATCGCGCCGAGCAGCGCCCGGCCCTGCGTCCGGAAGACCTCGGTGACGGGGGCCTTCGGGGCCTCGCCCTTCTCCATGATCGCCTGGAAGACGGGGGTCTCCTCGAGGCGGTGGCGGATCCACAGGCCGAACCCGACGAGGATCAGCGACAGCCCGAAGGCGAGCCGCCAGCCCCACGCCAGGAACGTCTCGGCCGGCATCGCCGCGGTCATCCCGACCAGCAGCAGGTTCGCGAGGAAGCTGCCGAGCGGGACGCCGGTCTGTGCGGCGGACGCCCACAGCCCCCGCGTGCCCGGCTTGGCGAACTCGCTGGAGAGCAGGACGGCGCCGCCCCACTCGCCGCCGACCCCGACGCCCTGGAGGAACCGCATGAGCACGAGCAGGATCGGCGCCCACACGCCGACCTGGGCGTAGGTGGGCAGCAGGCCGATGGAGAAGGTGGCGACGCCGATGAGCAGCAGCGTCCAGACGAGGACCTTCTTGCGCCCGATGACGTCGCCGAGGCGTCCGAAGAAGACGCCGCCCACCGGGCGGGCGACGTAGCCGGCACCGTAGGTCATGAAGGCCTTGATCATGTCCATGCGCGGGTCGGTGCCGTCGAAGAAGAGCCGGCTGAAGACCGTGCCCGTCACGGCGCCGAAGAGGGCGAAGTCGTACCACTCCAGGGCGGTTCCGGAGAGGCTGGCGGTGAACGCCTTGCGGAGGTTCCGGCGCTCCTCGACGTTGTGGCTACCGCGGGACGTCGTGCTCATCAGCGGTCCTTTCACTCTTGAAGTGCGGCCAATACTGGTTGTATACAAGGTGTCTACGCAAGGGGTTCCTGTTAACGAAGGGTTGCAGCATGGCTCGGTTCCAGCTTGTCGGAGGCGGATCGGTCGATGTCGACATCGCCTATGCCCTCAACGGCGGCTACGCCGGACGCGACACGGAGCAGGTCCAGCACCACATCGACGAGCTCGCCGAGCTGGGCGTCCCGGGCCCGCAGCGCATCCCGACGCTGTATCCGCTCGCGGCCACGCTGGCGTCCCAGGGCACCCAGGTGCAGGTGCCGCACCGGCAGACGTCCGGGGAGGCGGAGTGGGCGCTGATCGTGCCGACGGACGCGGCGTCCGCCGACGACTACCTGCTGACCGCCGCCTGCGACCACACCGACCGCGCCCTCGAGGTGCACGGCGTGGCCTGGAGCAAGCAGTCGGCGCCCGACTTCCTCGGCGACGTCGCCTGGCGCTGGGGCGACGTCAAGGACGCCTTCGACGGCTTCACCCTGCGCGCGTGGGTCGGTCCGGGCGCTGAGGAGGGCGGCGGGGACCTGATCCAAGACGGGACGCCCGCGCAGCTGCTGCCGCCGGACTACTGGACCGAGAAGCTCGGCGACGCCGGCCTCCTC
>NZ_JBDHZL010000077.1:0-12790 GCF_039811905.1 Nigerium sp.
CCTGCAGCGTTTGCGAAAGACCTGCAGCGTTTGCGAAAGACCTGCAGCGTTTGTGTCACGACGCGAACGAGTGCGCACTGGGTGAGGCATAACGCTGTTTCCGCTGGGTTTCTCGATAACCAGACACCTGTCGTTCGCGGTGAAGGGGGCGTCCGCCGGATTTGGCGTGGGAATCCCGCGGGAAGCCGTCGGCGACAGTGACCGCACCCGAGCGGCGCGGGTGAGACCCCTCGCCGATGGGGAGCGCGGGATCGCTGTTGTTTGCTCACGAGGTGTGAGCAAACAACAGGTGCCGACGAACACGAAACAGGGAGGCTGGGGCGGCGGTCGTGGGGCAGGGACGAGGACTGGGGGTCGCGGGCCGGAGAGTCGGGGGCTGAGGTCGAGGATCGGGTGGCTGGGGGCCTCGGGGGCGGCGGGCTGGGGGTGACGGTCGTGGGGTCGGGCTTGGGGTCGTGGGGCCAGGCGTCCGGCCCCTCAGCGCCAATCAGCGCCCCTCGAGCTCGCCGAGCGTCGCGTACGCGTTGGTGATGGCGGTGACGCGGGCGTCTCCGGCGTCCGCCATGAGGGTGCTCGCGGAGTTCGACAGCAGCGCGACCAGGCTCATCGCCGAGGCGTACGAGCTGAACGGCCCGGACATGTGGATCGGGCATTCGAGCCAGACGTCCGCGCCGGCGGCGTGCCGTCGCCCGGTCGGGTCGGTGATCGCGATCACGCGCGCCGGGGACGCCTGCGCCCAGCGCGCCAGCCGGGCGAACCCCTCCAGGCGCCGGCGCAGGCCGACGAGCACGAGGACGTCGTCCGCGTCGAGCTCGACGAGGTCCTCGGCCAGCGACTGCCCCGGCAGCGGCAGCACCCGCACCCCCGGACGCACCTGGGCGAGCTGCTCTCGCAGGTGCAGCGCCACCGGGTAGCCGTTGCGGTGCCCGACGACCACGACGTGGGCGGCCTCGACGAGCAGCCGCACGGCCGGCGCGATGCGCTCCTCGTTGGCGGTCATCATGCGGCGGAGGTTCGCCACCTCGTCGCCCAGGTGATCGCCGATCGCGACGCCCGGGGCGTTCGCCAGCGGGACGCCGAGCACGTGCATCGTCCGGGCCTCGTCGCGCAGTTCCGCGAACGACTCGTAGCCGAGGCGCCGGTAGAAGCGGCTCAGGGTCGCGCGCGACACCCCGCTCAGCTCGGCCAGCTCGGCCGAGCTGTACACGGCCAGGTCGTCGGCGTGCGCGAGCAGGGTCTCCGCCGCCCGCAACTCCTGGCCGGACAGGTCGGCGTAGACCTCTTCGATGCGGTCGCGGACGGTCATCACCCGTCCGATCGCCGCTCCCGCGCGACCGCCCACACGGCGTCCTCGAAGGCGTCGATCGCGAGGGCGACGTCCTCGGTGAGCACCGACTCGTCGGGTGCGTGGCTGATGCCGTCGTGGCAGCGCGTGAACAGCATCGCGATGTCGCACAGGTCGGCGACCGCCATCGCGTCGTGGCCGGCGCGCGACCACATGGCCATCGGGGTGTCCGTGGTGCCGGTCGCCTCCTGGATGCCGGCGGCGACGGCATCCATGAGCGCGGGCGCGCAGGCGACCGAGTGGGCGCCGTGGAGCTGGTTCACGGTGAGCGTCAGGCCCCGCCGCTCGCAGATCTCGGTGAGGGCGGCCTCGATCTCGGTCCAGGCGGAGTCGCGGGCGGCGTCCGTCTCGGCGCGCAGGTCGAGGCTGAACTCGGCCTGACCAGGGACGATGTTCACCGCGCCGGGCTGCACGGTGAGGCGTCCGACGGTCGCGATGACGTCGCGCTCCTTGCCGATGCGTTCGATCGCGACGACGGCCTCGCTCGCGCCGACGAGGGCGTCCTTGCGGCGGGGGTACGGCGTGCCGCCCGCGTGGCGGGCCTCACCGGTGACGGTGATGCCGAAGCGGCGGGCGCCCGCGATCGACGTGACGACGCCGAGCGGCAGCCCGGCGGCCTCCAGGTACGGGCCCTGCTCGATATGGGCCTCCAGGTACCCGACGACCTCGTCGGCGGCCTTCGCCGCCTCGCCGACCCGGGCCGGGTCGAGCCCGAAGTCGCGGAACGCCTGCTCCAGGGTGACGCCGTGGGCGTCCTCGAGGGGCCACAGGTCGTCCGTCCAGGTGCCGGCCAGCGCGCGCGAGCCGAGCAGCGTCGCGCCGAACCGGACGCCCTCCTCCTCGTGGAACGCGTACACCTCGATCGCGAACGGCAACTCGGACGCCCGCGGCGCGAGCCGGCGGGCCACCTCGATCGACGTCAGGACGCCGAGGATGCCGTCGTAGCGGCCGGCGTCCGGCACCGTGTCGAGGTGCGAGCCCAGAATCAGCGCGGGCAGGCCGGGCGTCGCGCCCTCGAGGCGTCCGACGCGGGAGCCCGCGGCGTCCTGCCAGGTCTCCAGGCCGGCCTCGCGCATCCAGCCCTCGGCGACGGCGTCGACGCGGGCGTGCTCGGGGCTGAGGTAGACGCGCTCGATGCCGTCGGGCATCGCGGAGTACGTGGCCAGTTCGTCGCAGCGCTCCATGACGCGGCGGGCGTCGGCGAGGCTGGCGTCCGGGACGGTGGGGGTCGGGCTCATGCGAGTTCCTCTTCGTAGTGGGCGAGGGCGGCGCTCACGCCGCCGCTGGGCGGGACGTCGAGGCCGGAGAGCCGCAGCTCGGATTCCAGCGCCGACAAGGTGGTGAGCACCGCGTCCTGGCGGGCGTTGTAGCCCATGACGCCGACGCGCCACACGACGCCCGCCAGCGGCCCGAACGACGTGCCGATCTCGATGCCGAAGTGGTCGAGCAGGCCGGCGCGGACGGCGTCCCCGTTCACCGCGTCGGGGATCTCGACGGCGATGACGTTGTTCATCCGGTGCTCCTGGTCGCCGTACAGCGACAGGCCCAGACCGCGCAGCCCGGCGGCCATGGCCGAGCCGTGCAGCGCGTGGCGGGCGACGGCGGCGTCCATGCCCTCGTCGGCGAGCAGGCGCGCGCACTCGCGCGCCGCGTAGAGCATCGACGTGGCCTCGGTGTGGTGGTTGAGGCGCTGGGGGCCCCAGTAGTCCATGATCATGCCGAGATCGAAGTAGTTGGACGCGATGCGCACCCCGCGCTCCTGCGTGCCGTCGGCGATGCCGGCCTCGATGTGCCGGCGCCCGGCGATGACCTCACGGGCGCGCTCGCTGATGGAGATCGGCGCCGACCCCGACGGGCCGCCGAGGCACTTCTGCAGGCCGGCGGTCGCGACGTCGATGCCCCAGGCGTCCATCTCGAACGTGTTGCCGCCCAGGGACGCCGTCGCGTCGACGTAGCTCAGGACGCCGTACTTGCGGCAGAGCGCCCCGAGGCCCTCCAGGGGCTGATTCATCGTCGTGGACGTGTCGCCCTGCACCGTGGCCAGCAGCGTGGGGGAGTGCTCGACGATCGCCGCCTCGAGTTCGTCGTCGGTGAAGACGGTGCCCCAGGGCCGTTCGATGGTCACGACGTGGGCGCCGACCCGCTCGGAGATCTCCTTCAGCAGCAGCCCGAAGCGGCCCATCACCGGCACCAGCACCGTCTCGCCGGGCTCGACCAGCGAGACGATCGCCGCCTCGATCGCCGACCGCGACGTGCCGTCGACCAGCATCGTCGCCCAGTTCTCGGTCTTGAAGACCGTCCGGTAGAGCTCCATCGTCTCGTTCATGGCCGCGGTCATCCACGGGTCGTACTGCCCGACGAGGGGGGACGCCATCGCGCGGGTGACGCGGGGGTCGGCGTTGATGGGGCCGGGGCCCATCAACAGCCGGGCGGGCGGGTTGATCTGGTCGAAGCTCATGGGTGCCTTTCGGGAGCGGGACGGGTGGGTGGTCGGTGGATGAGTCGCGGCGTGGGTGCCGACGGTAGCGGACGCCCGCGGCGTCCGGACGCCTCAGCGACGAAACAGTTCGCGTCCGGCGGGGACGGCGACGGGGCCGCGGTCGAGCTCGGCGCCGCGCAGCCAGACGCGGCCGACCGTGCCGCCGAAGGCGCAGCCGTCCCAGGCGGAGATCGGGTTCTTGTGGGCGAGCCGCCGGACGTCCGCCACCTGCGGGCTGGACGCCTGCCAGACGGCCAGGTCGGCGTCCTTCCCGGCGGCGAGGCCGCCCTTGGCGCTCAGGCCGACGATCTCGGCGGGCCGCACCGACATCCAGTCGGCGACGCGCTCGAGCGACACCCCGCGGCGCGTGGCCTCGTCGAGCATCGCGGTGAAGCCCACCTGGACGCCCGCGATGCCGCCCCACGCCTGCTGCAGGTCGCCGTCGCCGGCGAACTTGCGCTCGGCCGTCGCGGGGGAATGGTCGGTGACGACGATGTCGATGACGCCGGCCAGCAGGGCGTCCCACAAGGCGTTCCGGTTGCCGTCGTCTCGGATCGGCGGGCAGCACTTGTACTGGGGCGCCGCGTCGGGGATCGACTCGGACGCCAGGCACAGGTAGTGCGGGCACGTCTCGGCGGTGAGCGGCAGTCCCTCGGCCTTGGCCGCGGCGACGAGGTCGGCGCCCTGCGCGCTCGACAGGTGCAGGATGTGCGTCCGGGCGCCCGTCTCGCGGCAGGCCGCGATCACCTCGGTGATGGCCGCAACCTCGGCGCGGTCGGGGCGCGAGAGCAGGAAGTCGGCGTAGGCCCGGGACGCCGGCGCCGGCGCGGCCTCGATCGTCGCCCGGTCCTCGCAGTGGACGATGTGCAGCCCGCCGAACCCGGCGATCTCCCGCTGGGCGGCGAGCAACTGGGCTCGGTCGAGCGGCTCGAACTCGTCGACCCCGCTGGGCAGCGTGAACGACTTGAAGCCGAAGACGCCGGCGTCCCACAGCTCTTCGAGGTGGCCCAGGTTCTGGGGCACGGCGCCGCCCCAGTAGCCGAGGTCGACCGACAGCTGGCCGCGCGCCGCCTCGCGCTTGGTCGCGAGCGCGGCGGGCGTCGTCGTGGGCGGGACCGAGTTCAGCGGCATGTCGAGCACGGTCGTCACGCCGCCCAGGGACGCCGCCCGCGTCCCGGTGGCGAAGCCCTCCCACTCGGTGCGGCCGGGCTCGTTGAGGTGGACGTGCGTGTCGACGGCCCCCGGCAGCAGGACGTCGTCGGGCCCGAGCGCGACGTCGGCCGCCGGGTCGGCGCCTGGGGTGACGGCTGCGATGACGCCGTCGGCGACGGTGAGCGTCGCGGCCTGGACGCCGTCGCCGAGGGCGGCGCGCTGGGCTGAGATCGTGAAGGTCGGCATCGGTTGCCCTCTCGCTGGAGGCCGGATCGGGGCGGTCCGGGTGGCGTGTATCGCCGCGTCCATTATGAAACGATCCGTTCATCGGCGCATCAGGGAGTCCATTTCTCCACGGTGTGGACGCGGTAACGCCCTTGAAACATCGTAACGCACACTCCTGATCGAGAAACAACCGTTTCAGAGCACCGGACAGCAACCGTTTTGCAGCACTGAGGAGATCCCGTGTCCGAACCTGCCGCCCAAGGCGCCGCCGTCGCGCCGGACGAGGCCATCTACATCGGCCCCGACTATGCCCCGCAGCTCACCAACGACGACCTGGCTCCGCTCGTGAAGCAGAAGTGGACCTGGTACAACATCTTCGCGTTCTGGATGTCCGACGTGCACTCCGTCGGCGGCTACGTCACCGCCGGCAGCCTCTTCGCGCTCGGCCTGGCGAGCTGGCAGGTGTTCGTGTGCCTGCTGGTGGGCATCACGATCGTCATGGCGCTGGCGAACCTGGTCGCCAAGCCGAGCCAGGTCGCCGGGACGCCGTACCCGGTCATCTCGCGCTCGCCGTTCGGCGTCCGGGGGGCGAACATCCCGGCGATCATCCGCGGCCTCATCGCGGTCGCCTGGTACGGCATCCAGACGTTCCTGGCGTCCGAGGCGATCATGATCGTCTTCCTGCGCCTGTGGCCGGGCCTCATGCCCTACGCCGACCGCGAGCAATACGGCTTCGTTGGCCTCTCTGCTCTCGGTTGGGTCTGCTTCATCATCTTGTGGGTCGCCCAGGCGTTCGTGTTCTGGCACGGCATGGACAGCATCCGCAAGTTCATCGACTGGGCCGGCCCCGCCGTCTACGTCGTCATGTTCGTGCTGGCCATCTACCTCGTCGGCCGCGCCGGGCTGCAGAACATCGACCTCGCCCTCGGGGGCGTCTCCAAGACCGGCCTGGAGGCCCTCGGCACCATGGCGATCGCGACGTCGCTGGTCGTGAGCTACTTCTCGGGGCCGCTGCTGAACTTCGGCGACATCAGCCGCTACGGCAAGAGCTACCAGCAGGTGAAGCGCGGCAACTTCTGGGGGCTGCCGGTGAACTTCACCTTCTTCTCGCTGCTCACCGTGCTCTGCGCGGCCGCGACGATCCCGGTCTTCGGCGAGCTCATCACCGACCCGATCGCGACGGTCGCGCGCATCGACAACACGTACGCGATCCTGCTCGGGGCGCTCACCTTCGCCACGGCGACGGTCGGCATCAACATCGTCGCGAACTTCATCTCCCCGGCGTTCGACTTCTCGCACGTGAACCCGCAGAAGATCTCGTGGCGCACCGGCGGCATGATCGCGGCCGTGGGATCGGTGCTGCTGACGCCGTGGAACCTCTACTCGAACCCCGAGGTCATCCACTACACGCTCGACGTGCTCGCCGCCTTCACCGGGCCCCTGTTCGGCATCCTCATCGTCGACTACTACCTGGTGAAGAAGCAGAAGGTCGTCGTCGACGACCTCTACACGCTCGACCCGAACGGACGCTACTACTACCGCAACGGGTTCAACCCGCGCGCGATCTGGGCGCTCGTGATCGGCGGCGTGATCACGCTGGCGATCGTCGTCATCCCGGTGGAGCCGCTCGCCACGATCGCGGACTTCTCGTGGTTCATCGGCGCCGGGCTGGGGTCGCTGGCGTACTACCTGCTGCCGGAGTACCGGCGTCCGGCGGCCGAGCCGGTCGAGGACGCCGTGAACGTCCGCGCCTGAGCGGCGCGGACGCGCGGGGCGGCCCTCTGAGAGGATCGGGCCGCACACCACCAAGAAGAGACGGCGGCGGCCGGCCGGGAGGCGTCCCGGCCGGCGTCGGCGTCCGAGGGAAGGGCACAGCATCGTGCGCATCAGGGTGATCAACCCCAACACGTCGGCCAGCATGACCGAGACGATCCGCCGCGGGGCGGTCGCCGCGGCGGCGCCCGACACCGTCATCGAGGCGGTCACGCCGACCATGGGTCCGGCGTCCATCGAGGGGCACTACGACGAGGCGCTGGCCGTGCCGGGCGTGCTCACCGAGGTGGCGCGGGGCGTCGACGAGGGCGCGGACGGCTTCGTCCTCGCCTGCTTCGGCGACCCCGGCATGGACGCCGCCCGCGAGCTCGCGGGCGGGCGTCCGGTGATCGGGATCGCGCAGGCCGGCATGCACCTGGCCGCCCTGGCCGGGCGCGGGTTCGCGGTCGTCACCACGCTCGGACGCACCGCCGGCCGGGCGTGGGATCTCGCGGACGCCTACGGCTTTCGCGCGAAGTGCCGCGAGGTGCTCGCGTGCGAGGTGCCGGTGCTCGACCTCGACGGCGTCGCCGAGGACCTCGTCGCGGACCTGGCGAAGGAGGCCCTCACGCACGACGGCGTCGACTCGATCGTGCTCGGCTGCGCCGGCATGGCCGAGATGGCGGCCCGCGTGAGCCGGGAGGTGGGCGCGCCGGTCATCGACGGGGTCGCGGCCGGGGTCGGCCTCGTGGAGGCGATGGTGCGCGCAGGCGTCCCGGCGGCGAGCCGCGGCGAGTACGCGCGGCCGCGTCCGAAGACGTACGTCGGCCTACTGGAGGGGTTCACCGTCGGCGAGTGAGCGGCGGGACGCCGCTCAGCCGGCCGCGACCCGGTAGATGCCGTCGTTCGAGCCGTTCGAGGTCGTGAAGTGCAGCGCGCCGTCGGGACCCTGGTGGACGCTGCGGATACGTCCGTAGGAGGTGAGCACCTTCTCGCGCTTGGTCGCCACGTCGGCGGTCGTCGAGACGGTGAACAGCTGGACGCCCTGTCCCTTCAGCAGGGCGACGGCGAGGCGTCCGTTCCAGGAGCCCCACGCGGAGCCGGACAGGAACGTCGCGCCGCTGGTCGCCAGCGTCGGCGCGCCCGAGCGCCACGCGGCGCGTTTGGCGCGCGGGAACCGCGTCAGGTCGGTCATCGGCCGGGACTCGTTGTAGCCGGGGGTCGGGCTCCACCCGTAGTTGGCGCCGGGTGCGACGCGGTTGATCTCGTCGTCGCGGTCCGGGCCGTGCTCGACCGAGTAGAGGCTGCCCCAGTACGGGCGCAGCGCCAGGCCCTGGACGTTGCGGTGCCCGTACGTCCACACGTAGCGGGCGTTGCCGCCGCGCCGGTAGAAGGGGTTGTCCGTCGGGATCGACCCGTCGAGCCGCACCCGCAGGATCTTCCCGCCCAGCGAGCCGAGGCTCTGCGGGTTGGCGCCCTGGGCGGCGTCCCCGGTGCCGATGAACAGGTCGTTGCCGCGGATGACCATGCGGCAGCCGTTGTGCCGGCCCGAGCCGATCGGCAGGCCCGAGACCATCGTCCGGACGCGGGTCGCCGTCGTCGGGCTCGTGAGCTTCCACTTCCAGACCTCCACGTCCTTCGGCCGGGTCGCGCTCGCCGCGACCGACATGCAGGAGTAGAAGTAGCCGTTGGACGCCGCCCCCGGGTCGGCGACGAGGCCCAGCAGGCCGCCCTCCGACCGCGCCCAGATGCGCGGCAGGGCGAGGTTCACCCGCTGGGGCGCGGCGCCGGGGCGCTTGGTCCACACGCGTCCGGGGCGCTCGTTGTAGAGCATGGTCTGGCCGATCCAGGTGACGTCCCACGGGATCGTCAGGCCGCCGACCACGCGCTGCACGCGCAGCGTCGGTGCCGCGGACGCCGGCTGCGCCGCCGGCACGAGCAGCCCTCCGGCGAGGGCGAGCGAGAGGGCGGCGGAGCCGATGACGGACGCCGCGGTGCGCCGGGCGGGGCGAGTCTGCTTCATGGGGACCTCTGTCTCGAACGTTTGCGACGGCACGCTAGGTCACCGGACGCCGCGGTGCCAGGCCTGGTGAGACGCGCGTCGCGGGCGTCGGCACTGTGAATCTGAACGGGTCGCACGAATGCGTCAGTTCTCACGCAACTTCTCTGGACGCCTGTGCGTCGAGGGGGCAGGGCACTACGTTCGCCCCATCAGGATCGGAGATCGCCATGCGCCGCACCCGCCCCCTCCTCGCGTTGCTCGTCCCGGTCGCGTTCGTCGCGTCGCTGCTGACGCCGTCCGCGGCCCTCGCCGCCCCGGCCGAACCCGTCGAACCGGCCGAATCCGCCGCGCCGGCGTCCCCGGAGCCGGCCGGCACCCCCGGCGCCTGGGAGGTCTTCCCGGCGCCGGGCGGGTACGGCGTCCGCTGGACGTCGCCGGCGGCGCTGCCCGTCACGTCCGACCGCCCGCGGGTGCTGTGGCGCGGGCGTCCCCTCGAGACGACCCTCGACGGCCGCCGCCTGGACGCTTTCGCGCCCGGCGTCCGGCGGCCGCAGGCGTTCGAGCTGGACGCCGTGCTGAGCGGACGCGCGCTCGACGAGGGCGGCCGTCCGGTCGCGGGCGGCCCGCTCGGGACGCGGGGCGCCGCGGCCGGTTCGGCGTCCGGAACCGCGGCGTCCGGCAGCGCGGTGGCCGCGCCGACGTCGGTGTACCCGGTCGACCCGGCCAAGCCGGGGACGTACGCGACGGCGGCGTCCGACTACGACGCGGAGACGCTGAAGTACCCGGGCTTCCCGCAGTCGCTGAACGTCCGGGGGCACGTGGTGCAGCCGAGGGCGGGGCAGGTGAGCGGGCGGCGTCCGGTCGTGCTGTTCCTGCACGGGCGGCACGACTACTGCTACCCGGTGAAGGGGGCGGCGGAGTCCGCGCCGGCGGGCGCGTGGCGGTGCCCGGCGGGCACGAAGCGGGTGCCGAGCGAGCTCGGGTACCAGTACCTGCAGCAACTGCTGGCGTCCCAGGGGTACGTGACGGTGTCGATCGACGCGGCCGCGATCAACGCGATGGACGACGCGTCCCCCGACGGCGGCGCCGAGGCGCGCGGGCTGCTCGTCAAGCGGCACCTCGACCTGTGGAAGACCTGGGCCGACCAGGGCCGCTACCCCGCCGACCTCGGCAACGTCGTGCTCGTCGGCCACAGCCGCGGCGGCGAGGGCGTCAACCGGGCCGCGCAGCTCGTCCGGGAGGATGCGCCGTACCGCATCGCCGGCGTCGTCTACCTCGCGCCGACGAACTTCGCGGGGCAGACGATCCCGTACGTGCCGGCCGTCACCGTGCTGCCGAGCTGCGACGGCGACGTCAGCGACCTGCAGGGGCAGTCGTACGTCGACCTCGACCGCGACATCGCTCCCGACGACACGAGCCTGAAGGCGTCCACGCTCGTCATCGGGGCGAACCACAACTACTTCAACACCGAGTGGACGCCCGGGCTCTCCAAGGCGCCCTCGTTCGACGACGCCGGGGCGATGCCGGGGTGCAAGCCGGGGGCGGGCGTCCGGTTGTCGGCGGGGCAGCAGCAGGCGTCCGGGAAGGCGTACGTCGCGGGCGCGGTCTGGTGGATGACCGGCCAGGGGGACGCCCGCGCGCGGCTCCTCTTCGACGGGACGCCGGGGCGGGTGGCGTCCGTGGGTGCGCGTCCGGTGTTCAGCCACGCGATCATGGGCGGACGCGACCTGCGTCGCGTCGGTGTGGACGCCAAGCCGACCGCCGCGGTGGGCGCGAAGGCGTCCCTGTGCCGTGCGGTCATGGACTACGGGCCCGGTTCGTGCGCGGCCGACGGGGCGTTCTCGCCGCACTGGAAGACCGACTGGGCGTCCGGGGAGCCGTTCCAGCAGGAGCTGTTCGTCCGGTGGACGGCCGCGGGCCAGCGCGCGGGCGTCGCGTTCGCGAAGCCGCTGTCGCTGCGGGACCGGGCGTCGCTCGACCTGCGGCTGATCGCCAACCCGGCCGACGGCGGCCCGGCGATCTCGCTGCGCGTCACGGACGCCCACGGCGCGGTGGCGACGGTCGACCCGGCCGGCGGGCGCTCGCTGCCGCTGTTCGGGGCGAAGGCGGACGCCCAGCCCGGCGCGCGGGTCGCGCAGACCGTGCGGGTGCCGACGGCGTCGCTCGCCGGCATCGACGCCGGCGCGATCGCGTCGGTCGAGATCGTGGGGCGGTCGGCGTCCGGGTCGGTGTGGCTGCTGGACGTGGCGTCCGTGCCGACGGCGACGCCGGCGGCGCCGAGCGTCCGGATGCCCACGATCGCCCTCGGGGACGCCCGCGTCGTCGAGGGCAACGGCCCTGGTCAGGGCCGGGTCGACCTGCCGTTCACCGTCTCGGGGACGCTCGGGCGTGAGGCCACGTTCGTCGTGCGGCCGGCGTGCGACGGCGTCGGGACGTGCCCGTCCGTCTTCAGCGTGACCGTGCCGGCAGGGGCGAAGAACGGGGTCGTGCGGCTGCCGTACGAGCGCAACACCACCTGGGACGGCGCGCAGCGCCTGATCACGGCCAGCGCCCGGCCGGTGCGGGGGGTCATGCCGACTCGCGACACGGGGGTGGCCCGCATCATCGAGGACGACCCGCGTCCGGTGTTCACCGTGAAGCCTCTGGCGGCGCGCATCAAGGAGGGCGCGCGGGCGTCCTGGCGGGTGTCGCTGTCGGCGCCCGCGGGGGTGCCGCTGTACGTGCGTGCGGTCTTCGTGAAGCCGGCGAAGGGGAGGGCTGTCCAGGTGCGTGACCTCGACCGGACCTGGGTTCGCCAGTACTACGGACGCCGCCCGGCGGCGGCGCCGTTCGCCGGCGAGTGGACCGCGCTCTACGGCACCATCGAGCCGGGCAAGCGAGAGGTGACGTTCAGCGTGCCCACCGTCAAGGACCGCGTGAAGGACGCCGGCGAGCAGATCGTGCTCACGGTCGACTACGAGCCGGGATTCCCGCGCGACACCCGCCGGTACCCGGTGGTGGTGGGGTAGCGGCGCCCGGCCCGTCGGCGCCACCCGGACCCGCCCGTTCTGCTTCCATTTCGGAAGCACAACGGAGGAGCCGTCGCTCAGCGCTCTGACAGGGTGATGGACCCGGTGTCCGTCTGGGCGGCGACCTGGTGCGGGGACGCGTCGTCGTGCGTGAGGCGGTCGGTGACGCTGCCCGTCCCCGTGGTGGCGCGCACGGCGTAGCCGCCGGCCGGGAGCCCGGCGACGATGCTGCCTGTGCCCGTCCGCAGGTCGACCGCGTCGGGCTGCGGGCCGTCCAGGTGGACGCGGACCGAGCCGGTGTTCGTGGACGCCATGAGGCGTCCGTCGACGGTGCCGGCCACGCTCACCGAGCCGGTGCCGGTCATCGCCATCAGCGTGGACGCCGACCCGTTCACCCGCACGGAGCCGGTCCCGGTGGAGACCTGGAGTTGGTCGGCGTCCGCCTCGACGGTGGCCGAGCCGGTCCCCGTCTGGACGAGCATGCGCGGTGTGCGTCCGGCCGGCAGCGTGACCGTGAGCTCCGGGCCTGACCCGAAGAGGTTCACGCGCAGGGGCCAGCCCACCCCGGGGCGGAAGTCCGCGGTGAGGGTGCCGCCCTGCTCCGTCTGCGTGAACGCGCTCGCGCCGGCGGGCCAGGGGGCGCGGTAGTCGAAGGTGGGCCGGTCGACCGTCCCGCGGACGATCCGCACGGACGCGTCGTCGGCCTTGACGACCAGGGACGTCGGCATCCCCGCGGCGGCCGCGGCCTTGGTGCCGGAGACCGTGTTGATCGCGCCGAGTGCCGAGAACGTCGCCGAGCCGACGAGCGCTGCCGCGAGGATGCCGCC
>NZ_JBDHZL010000078.1:0-12360 GCF_039811905.1 Nigerium sp.
TTTCGCGCGGCTTGCTCGGGTCATTAGACTGGGCGGGTCCGCACGGCATGGATGGGGCCATCACCCCGGAGCTGCCGGAAGAACGGCGTCCACCGTCAGCAGGAGGCGCTCATTAGAACCGGCCGCGGCGAGAAGTGAGTGGACTGCGGGCGCCGGGAGGCGTCCGGGGTCAAGAAGGGTGGTACCGCGGGGCTGAGCCTCGTCCCTTCGTCCGAACGACGACGAAGGAAGCCGATGACCGCCCAATCCGAGCGCTCCCCCCAGTACCGGGCCGTGCCCGCGCAGGTGAACCTGCCTCAGATGGAGCACGAGATCCTGCAACTCTGGGATACCCAGGACACGTTCGCCCGCTCGCTCGAACGCGACGGCAGCAAGGGGGAATGGACCTTCTACGAGGGCCCGCCCACCGCCAACGGCATGCCGGGCACGCACCACATCGAGGCGCGCGTGTTCAAGGACGTCTTCCCGCGCTTCCGCACGATGCGCGGCTACCACGTCGACCGCAAGGCCGGCTGGGACTGCCACGGCCTGCCCGTCGAGCTGGCGGTCGAGCGCGAGCTGGGCTTCAACGGCAAGCCCGACATCGAGAAGTACGGCATCGAACCGTTCAACGAGAAGTGCCGCGAGTCCGTCACCCGGCACGTGGACGCCTTCGCGCAGCTCACCCGCCGCATGGGCTACTGGGTGAACATGGAGGACGCCTACTGGACGATGAGCCCCGACTACGTCGAGAGCGTCTGGTGGAGCCTCAAGCAGATCCACTCCCGCGGCCTGCTCGTCGAGGACTACCGGGTCGCCCCCTACTGCCCGCGCTGCGGCACGACGCTGTCCGACCACGAGCTGGCGCAGGGCTACCACGACGTCGTCGACCCGTCGGTGTACGTGCGGTTCCCGCTGACGTCCGGCCCCTACGCCGGCAAGGCCGACCTGCTCGTCTGGACGACCACGCCCTGGACGCTCGTCTCGAACACGGCCGTCGCCGTGCACCCCGACGTGACGTACGTCCTGGCGTCCGACGGCGAGGAGACGCTGGTCGTCGCCGAGCCGCTCGCCGCGACGGTGCTGGGTGACGGCTGGAAGCTCGGGCCGTCCTTCACCGGCGCCGAGATGGAGGGCTGGCACTACGAGCCGCCGTTCGACCTGGTCGAGTTCCCCGACGTCGTGGGCGGCACCCACTACGTGCTGCTCGCCGACTACGTCACGACGGAGGACGGCACGGGCCTCGTCCACCAGGCGCCCGCCTTCGGCGAGGACGACATGATCACCTGCCGCGCCTACGGGCTGCCGCTGGTGAACCCGATCCGTCCCGACGGCACGTTCGCGCCCGAGGTCGGCCAGGTCGGAGGCATGTTCTTCAAGAGCGCAGACAAGCCGCTCGTCGCCGACCTGGACGCCCGCGGCCTGCTGTTCCGGCGGCTCGATTATGAGCACAGCTACCCGCACTGCTGGCGGTGCGACACCGCGCTGCTCTACTACGCGCAGCCGTCGTGGTACATCCGGACGACGCAGGTGAAAGACGAGCTCGTCCGCGAGAACGAGGCGACGAACTGGTACCCCGACCACATCAAGCACGGCCGCTACGGCGACTGGCTGAACAACAACATCGACTGGGCGCTGTCGCGCACCCGCTACTGGGGGACGCCGCTGCCGATCTGGCGCTGCAGCCACGACCACCAGGTGTGTGTCGGCTCGCGCGCGGAACTGAGCGAGCTGACCGGCACCGACCAGAGCGCGCTCGACCCGCACCGCCCGTTCGTGGACGACGTGACCTTCCCCTGCCCCACGTGCGGGGAGACGTCGCACCGCGTGAAGGAGGTCATCGACGCCTGGTACGACTCCGGCTCGATGCCGTTCGCGCAGTGGGGCTACCCGTACGTGGAGGGCAGCGAGCAGAAGCTCGAGTCCGCGTTCCCGGCCGACTTCATCTGCGAGGCGATCGATCAGACCCGCGGCTGGTTCTACTCGCTCATGGCGGTGAACACCCTGGTGTTCGACGAGAACGCCTACCGCAACGTGCTCTGCCTCGGTCACATCCTCGCCGAGGACGGCCGGAAGATGAGCAAGCACCTGGGCAACATCCTCGAGCCGATCCCGCTGATGGACAAGCACGGCGCGGACGCCGTCCGGTGGTTCATGGCCGCCGGCGGGTCGCCGTGGGCGTCCCGGCGGGTGGGGCACACGACGATCCAGGAGACCGTCCGGAAGGTGCTGCTCACCTACTGGAACTCGGTCAGCTTCCTGTCCCTCTACGCGCGCACGAACGGGTGGACGCCGACCGGCTCGGCCCCCCAGGTGGCCGAGCGCCCGGTGCTCGACCGCTGGCTCGTCTCGGCGCGGGAGGAACTCGTCGTCGAGGTCACCGACGCCCTGGAGAACTTCGACACGCAGCGCACCGGGCAGTTGCTGTCGGACTTCATCGACGACCTGTCGAACTGGTACGTCCGGCGGTCGCGCCGGCGGTTCTGGATGGGCGAGGCGTCCGCGCTGTGGACGCTGCACGAGACGATGGACGTCCTCACCCGGCTGATGGCGCCCCTGGCGCCGTTCGTCACCGAGCGGGTCTGGCAGGACCTGATGGTCGCCGCGGTGCCGGACGCCGCCCCGTCCGTCCACCTGACCGCGTGGCCGGAGCCGCAGCGCGACCTGATCGACCTGACGTTGAACGAGGCGATGGGCCTGACCCGCCGCCTCGTCGAGCTCGGCCGCTCGGCGCGGGCCGAGGCGAAGGTGAAGACGCGGCAGCCGCTGCGGCGGGTGCTCGTGCCGTCGGCGTCCTATGCGCGGCTGACCGACGAACTGATCGGGGAGATCGCGGCCGAGCTGAACGTCGAGTCCGTGGAGTCGTTCGCGTCGGCGGGCGACCTGGTCGACTACTCGGCGAAGGGCAACTTCCGGGCGCTGGGCAAGCGGTTCGGCAAGCAGACGCCGAAGGTCGCGGCCGCCATCGCGGCCGCGGACGCCGCGCAGCTCGCGGCGTCCCTCGCGGAGACCGGGCAGGCGACCGTCGACCACGACGGGGGCACCGTGGTGAGCGCCGAGGAGGTGCTGATCTCGGAGCGTCCGCGCGAGGGCTGGTCGGTCGTGAACGAGCAGGGGGAGACGGTCGCGCTCGACCTCGAGCTCACGCCCGAGCTGGTCAAGGCGGGCTACGCGCGCGAGGTCGTCCGGACGCTGCAGGAGGCGCGGAAGGCGTCCGGGTTCGACGTCGCCGACCGCATCACGGTCGGCTGGCGCGCGGAGGATCCGGAGCTCGTGGACGCCGTCCGGACGCACGTCGACCTGATCGCGCGCGAGGTGCTGGCCACGTCGGTGACCGAGGCGGACGCCGCGGAGAGCGCGGGCTGGACGACGGACCCCGACCTGGGGCTGTCGTACCGCGTCGAGCGCGTCTGAGGCGGGCGTCCGAGGGTCACAGTTCGATCAAGCGGCGGCCCATCCCCTCACCCGAGGGGGTGGGCCGCCGCTTCGCCATGCTCACCCCAAGTGAGGTCTTCTCAATAAGGTCACCGCGATGTCTCGGGTCAGCCTGAGCCGCGGGTCAACGCCGGGTGACGATTCCATCTGTGCCGTCAGGGGCGTGGCGACAAGATTCTCGGACTGCTATAAGCCCTTGTCACAAAGCTAACGAAGGCTAGCTTGGTCGGTGTTGACGGCCCGTTGAGAGGCCGCTGCTGCGCGTCAGGACACGTGCAGACGACGTAACGAACGTGAGGAGATCCCGTGTTCTCGGAGAACGACATCGCGAAGCTTCAGGGCGCCACCGCCTACTGCAAGGACGGCAACAAGATCGGCTCGGTCGGCGAGGTGTACCTCGACGACAACTCGGGCCAGCCTGAGTGGGTGACGGTAAACACCGGCCTGTTCGGGACGAAGACCAGCTTCGCACCGCTCGACGGGGCCTCGCTCGAGGGTGATCGGCTGAACCTGGGCTACGGCAAGGATGTCGTGACCGACGCTCCGAAGATCGACGAGGACGGCCACCTGAGCCCGCAGGAGGAGCAGGAGCTCTACCGCTACTACCAGCGCGACTACGGCACCGATGTCCGGTCGGGCGACGACCGCCTCGGTGATCGCGATCGCGACCGCACGCGGGACGCCGACGTCGCCGGCGCCGCTGGGACGGCCGGCCTAGCCGACACTGCCGCCCGTGACCGGGATGCCGACCGCGACCGCACGCGGGACGCCGACGTCGCCGGGCACGACCGCGACCGCGGGCGCACCACGGACGACGCTGAGGTCACCTTGTCGGAGGAGCGCCTCAACGTCGGAACGGAGGAGCGGGAGGCCGGCCATGTCCGGCTGCGCAAGTACGTGACGACGGAGGAGGAGCAGGTCACCGTCCCGGTGCAGAAGGAGAAGCTCGTGGTCGAGCGCGAGCCGGTCGAGGGCCGGTCGACCGGCCGCATCGACGACTCCGCCCACCAGGACGAGACCATCACGCTGCGCGAAGAGCGCCCGGTGGTCGACAAGGAGACCGTCGACGTCGAGAAGGTCCGCGTCGGCAAGGAGACCGTCACCGAGCAGGAGACGGTGAGCGGGACGGTCCGCAAGGAGCACGCCGACATCGAAGGGGACGCCGACGCGAACGTCGCCGGCCGCTCGGGCAAGGGCGACCGGGTTGAGGACGCAGATCGTGCGGTGGCCGGCCACGATCGCGACGCGACGGACGCCGCCACCGGGGACCGCTTCCGCGGCGAGGGTGACGTGCTGCGCGACCGCAACGCGGATCCCAACCGCTGACCGGCGCGACGGGGGCGGCCGCCGGTCCTGGGGCCGGCGGGCGTCGTCGCTGAACGAGGGGGAAGGCCGACGGTCTTCCCCCTCGCGGCGTCCGGGCATGGGGACGTGCGCGTCACGATTGCGTATACCGCGTGCCCGGGCCGGGCTCGCTGACGCACAAACGGCCACGCATATCTCCACCCTGAGGGGTGGAAATCTGATGGGGTCAACGCGAGGTCACCGCTGTTGCTGAGGGACGGATCACGGCGCCGTTGCGATCCTCGGTGTCCCACCTGTGGGGGTGTCGACCTCCACCCGTGTTGGTGTATAACGCCTTGTGGAACGCAGTTCGTTGCCTAGTCTGGGATGGGTCAAGGGGCGGCTCGTGCCGCCGCGAACGAACCAACGAAGGAGCGTCCGTGTTCTCCGAGAACGACATTCACAACCTGCAAAGTGCGACCGCGTTCTGCAAGGACGGCAACAAGATCGGGAGCGTCGGGCAGGTGTACCTCGACCGATCAGTCAGGCCAGCCTCAGTGGGTCACCGTCAACACGGGCTTGCTGGGCACCAAGACCAACTTCGTCCCGCTGGAGGGCGCGTCCCTCGATGGCGACCGCCTGACGGTTGCCTACGGCAAGGACGTGGTCAAGGACGCCCCGAGCATCGATGAGGACGGCCACCTGACCGAACAGGACGAGGCCGAGCTCTACCGCTACTACGAGCGGCAGGGCGGTCATGGCGCCGACGTCCGGGATCGCGATGGTGTGCGGGACCGGGACGACCTGCGCGACCGCGGTGATGGCCGGGCCCGTGACGACGTTCACGGCGACGATCTGCACGACCGGGAGCGTGACGCGGCGTGGCGCGGCGACGACGCGGGCGTCCGGAGCGATCGGAACGACGCGGCCGCGGTTGGCGCGGCCGGCGCTGCGGGCGGCCTGGCGGCGGGTGCCGCCGGGAGCCGTGGCGGACGCGACGACGAGCGCGAGGTCGAGGGCCGCAACACGAACCGGGAGCGCCTGCTGGAGGGCGCCCGGGACCAGAAGCGCGAACGGGATCTCGACCGAGACAAGGAGCTGGGCGGCGACCGCCACGCCGACCGTGACCGCGACCTCGATCGCGACCGCGGCGTCCACGACCGCGATCGAGCGGACGACCGCGATGACCTGGGGGACCGGGATCGCGACTTCGATCGCGACCGCAGCGGCGTCCTGGGCCATGACGCGGATCGGGAGGCCGGCGGACTCCCGCGGGAGCAGCGCCTCCAGCAGGACGCCGATCGGGTCTCGGGGCAGGATCGCGGCCGCGACCGGGGCGAGGGCTTCGAGGAGGGTCGCTCGCGCAGCGGCGGCCCGCGGCTGCGACGCTACGTGACGATCGAGGAGGAGACGGTGACGGTGCCGGTCCGCAAGGAGCACATCGTCGTCGAGGACGACGGGATCGAGGGCCAGTCGGCCCGGGGTCGCGGCGGCGAGCGCATCGAGGGCGTCGAGGGGGACGCCGAGGGGCGCCGCTGACGTCGGTCAATCGGGCGCCACGGCGTCCCACGCAGGGGCGAGGAACCGAGCGTTCCTCGCCCCTGCGGCGTCAGGGATCGCCGCGAGTCGCCGCGGCGCGCCGCACGGCGGTTAGCGAGCCTGGGCGGGGACGGCGTCCGGGTCTTCGAGCGTGCGTCCCCACCCGGTCAGGATGGCGAACCAGAACACCACGAACAGCGCCATCGAGTGGAAGTTGAAGACGACGAAGTTGACCGGGCTGAACCCTTCCGCGACGGCGCCCGATGCCACCGCGACCGCGGCGAGGTTGAGGCAGCCGGGGTTGGTGGGCACCAGGTAGCCGGTGCCGCAGCCGAGGCCGTCCAGAATGTTGGCGCTTCGCGCACGATCCAGCCGGAAGGGCCGGGCGATCTTGTTGACGATGGGGCCGCAGAAGGCGATGGCCGTGGTCCCACTGCTGATCGCGACGGACATGACGGTGACCATGGCCCCGGAGACCACTTCGGCGCTTTGGGCGCTCTTGGCCTTGGTCTGCAGAAAGCGCAGGACGTAATCGAGAAATCCGGAATGCCTGATCAGGCTGACCATGACGAAGATGAACAAAATGAACACGATCGAACTGAGCATGCCCTCGAACGCGGTGACCACGAGGCCGTCCTTCGGGGAGACCAGCGACGTGAAGTCGAGGTAGCCGAACGCGAACAGCATGACGAGGCCCACGATCTCGCTCACCAATAGCGACGTGAAAAGGCCGGCGCCGCGCAGCATGAGAACCAACACGAGGACCGGGACGACGAGGAAGGCGATGCTCGAGACATAGGTGGCGTCGAGGGCCGCCGACTCTTGGCCGCCGCCGACCGGCATGAGGAAGCCGAAGGCGACGAACAGGACCGCGGAGGCGACCCCCGCGATGATGGCGTACTTGAAGCGCGAACGCACCACCTCGGACACCTCAGCCTCCTGCGTGAGCGACGACGCGATCGTGGTGTCCGAGATGGGGGCGAGATTGTCGCCGAACACCGCTCCGGAGAGCAGGGCGCCGCAGAGCAGGCCAGGGTCGACTCCCACCGCCACTCCCAGCGGAACCATGACGGGCCCCGCCGTATTGATCGCGGCTGCCGCGCTTCCCGTGGAAACCGAGAGGACGACGGTGATCAGGAAACACACCAGCGGGATGAGTCCGACGGGCACGTTGAGCCGGTCCATGAAATACAACAGGGAGTCGACGAGGTGCGAGAAGGTCAGGATCTTCGCGAGGACGCCGGCGAGGAGGAAGCAGGCGATCATGTAAGCGAAGACGTTGTCGCGAATGCCCTCGATCAGGGCCTTCTGAAAGACGTCCTTGTCGCGGAAGATCAGGAAGCTGACGACCAGCGTCGCGTAGCCCGCGACCCAGAAGCCTTTCGTGCCGCCCTGGCCGACGGCGACCAGGATGATCATTCCGCCGATCATGGTCAGGAGCGGGAGGGATGAGCCGAAGACCCCGAGGTAGGTTCTCGGCTCCGATTCGCTGGTGGTGGTGGGATAGGTCACGTGAGTCCTTCTGGGCCTATTCAGGCTGGTCGGTCCGGGCTGAGCGAGTCAGCGCCGTGGAGGGATAGGGGTCGTCGATGGTCCGCTGAACGGAGAACTGATCCGTCTTGGCCAGGTAGAGCTGCAGCAGCACCCAGCCGATGCCGGCGGCGCCGTCGTACATGCCGATGGGGGAACTGACCTTCTCGGGGGTGACCCGGTCGAGGGCGATGTACCAGCGCTCGTCGCGTTGCCAATGGAGGAGATGACGACCGGCGTTCTCAGCCTCCCCGAGGTAGTCCCGGTCGCCGTAGGCCGCCCAGATCCCCAGGTACAGCGTGACGAAGCCGGCGGTTCCGCAACACAGATTGTGCGTGTTCCAGTAACCGTCGCTGTGACGCTCGGGTGCCCCGGCCGCGAGGATCCCGGCGGCGAACCGGTATTCCCAATCGCGATAGACCGGCTCTCCGGTCATCGTGTGCAGTTGATGAAAGAGCCGCGCCGTGCCGACCGGCCCGTGGCAGTAGCCGAGGTAATACAGGTCGCCCCGGTCGGGGATGCCGTGTGGGGTCAGCGCGGCGGCTCCGTCCGGTGTCGTGATCGCGATGTCCTGCAGAAAGGCCGGGACGCCGAGCGCGGCGTCCCGGAATCGCTGATCTCCGCTCACCTCATAGACGCGGAGTAGAAGGAACGAGATCCCGGCCGCGCCCATCGGGAAGTTGGGGTCGATGTAGTCGTCCTGCGCGCCGAAGTAGGCCGGGTCGACCCCGTTGTAGACGAGGTTGCCGAGGCGGTCTCGACGGAACCGGCCGAAGTAGGCGCGGGTCGCCTGGACGGCGAAATCCCTCCACCGGGCGACCTCGAACGCCTCGGCCATCTCCAGGATCGTCAGGATCGTGCCCGCGTCGCCGACGATGCCGTGGTACGTGCTCCAGCCGTACCCCTCGCCGACCTGCTGCGCGTCGTCGATGGCCGCCTCGACGATCTCGTGGATCGTGCGAACCAGGCCTTCCTCGCCCGTGACGCGGAAGACTTCCAGGAGGGTGTGCGCGACCCCGGAGTAACCCGTGGTGAACGCCCAGGGTGAGAAATTGCGGGCGAGCGGTCGTCGATTCTCCCAGCGCCACTGCATGTAGTGGGCGGCGGCGACGGCATCGTCGAGGTAGGCGTCCTGCCCGGTCGCGGCGGCCAGCTCCAGCAGGAAGTGTGCGATGCCAGCGCTGCCCGAGTAGAAGCTCAGGTCGTCGTAGTAGTCGGGTTTGGTCGATCGCGCGTCGTCGAGGGACCAGTAGACCCCGTGCTCGCCGGTGATCTTGCGCGAGTCGATGAAGCGCGCGGCGGCGACCGCGGCGTCGAGGAAGTCCTCGTCGCGCGGCGGGCGAAAGATCGGGGGAACTTCAGTCATCGGTGTCTCTCTGAGGCGGTTCGTTCTCATCAGCGGGGTGCTCGCATCGTTCGATAGGGGTAGGTGCGCGATGGGCGTGCGCGGGGCCGGGGACGCCGGCGCAGTGTCGTCGAGCTCGGTCGACGAGCCGGTGTGAGGGGTGCGCACGCATGCGCGTCGCTAGCAACAGGCGTAGCCAGGGACACCCCGATGCCTCATCGGGGTGCGCCGCACGGATGCGAGGGCTGACATGGCGCGGACTCTAGCCGGGCCGTCGGGGGGCTTCAATGGCTTGCCAGCATTTGTTCAACGACGACGGTATGTGCGGGTCGACGCCCCGCGTGACCCACGATCCGAGGCACCATCAGTAGGGCGGCGGCTGCCTCCGGTCGCGGCCCGCGCGGACCTGGTTGATGATGACGGACACGACGATCGCCGCCAGGATCCAGTACCAGCCACCGCCGCGGGTGAAGATCATCAAGAAGATGGCGACCGGCCAGACGATGCCCTGGGCGATGGCGAGATAGTCGGTGCCGCGGGGCTGGACGCCGCCCGACCGATCCTTCCGATCGGGCAGCCGGTTGCCCGCCGGCGGCCGCGAGTACGACGCGGGAGAAGAGCCGCCCGTCTCGTCGGGGCGCGGGTCGGGGAGGTCGCTAAAAAGGGGCGTCAGGTCCTGCATCGTGCGTGCCGCCAGGGCCGACTGCATACGGTCGGAGAACTCGCTCTCGTCGAGGCGGCCCAGTTCGAAGTGCTCGCGCAGCATCTCGACCGCGGCGTCGCGATCGCCGTCGGAGATGCGCCGGGGCACCGGATCCATGCTCATGCGCGACATCCTAGGCTGATCGCTCGCCGGTCCGGAGGAATGATCGGGGCCGGTCATGGCAGAGTAGTCCAGGGTTCAGACGGAAGGATGAGGGCGTTGCGGATCGTGCAGAAGTTCGGCGGCTCGTCGGTGGCGGACGCCGAGAGTATCAAGCGGGTCGCGCGGCGCATCGTCGCCACCCACGAGCAGGGGCACGACGTCTGCGTGATCGTGTCCGCGATGGGCGACACGACCGACGAACTGCTCGACCTCGCCCAGCGCGTGTCGCCCAACCCGCGCCCGCGCGAGCTGGACATGCTGCTGACGGCGGGGGAGCGGATGTCGGCGGCCCTCCTCGCCATGGCGATCAACGACCTCGGGCACACGGCCCGCTCGTTCACCGGCTCGCAGGCGGGCGTCCTCACGACCGAATCGCACGGTGACGCGCGCATCATCGACATCACGCCCGGGCGCATCGAGAGCGCGTTGGGCGATGGCGACGTCGTCATCGTGGCCGGTTTCCAGGGCGTCTCCCAGACGACGAAGGACGTGACGACGCTCGGCCGCGGGGCGTCCGACACCACGGCCGTCGCGCTGGCGGCCGCGCTGGGGGCGTCCTTCTGCGAGATTTACTCCGACGTGGACGGCGTGTTCACCGCCGACCCGCGGATCGTGCCGGGGGCGCAGCGCATCCCGGAGATCAGCTACGACGAGATGCTCGAGATGGCGGCGAACGGGGCGAAGATCCTGCACCTGCGCTGCGTCGAGTACGCCCGACGCGAGCACGTCGATGTGCACGTGCGGTCGTCGTTCTCCGACAAGCCGGGAACCTGGGTGAAGGACCTTGACGAAGGGAAGCGTATGGAAGCCGAAGCCGCTCTGATCACGGGCATCGCCCACGACCGGACCGAGGCCAAGATCACCGTGGCCGGCGTCCCCGACAAGATCGGGAACGCCTCGCGCATCTTCGAGGCCGTCGCCCGGGCGGGCATCAACATCGACATGATCGTCCAGAACGCGTCGGTGCAGGACAATACGACCGCCATCTCGTTCACCCTCCCGCAGAACGACGGCCCGAAGGCGATGGCCGCCCTTGCCGCCGTGCAGGACGAGATCGGCTTCGCCCAGGCGACCTACAACGACAAGATCGGCAAGGTGTCGGTCATCGGCGTGGGCATGCGCTCGCATCCGGGTGTCTCCGCGCACACGTTCACCGCGCTCGCCGAGGCCGGCATCAACATCTCGATGATCTCGACCTCGGAGATCCGCATCTCGGTGGTCGTGCCGATCGACGACATCGATCGGGCCGTCCGCGCCGTGCACACCGCCTTCGGCCTGGACGCCAGCGGCGAGGCCGTCGTCTACGCCGGCACCGGTCGGTAGGACGCCGCGCCGGCGATAGGACGCCGCGCGCGCGTCGGCCTTCCCCCGGGGCCGGACCCTGACTGGCTCGTTCTCAAAGCGAGGCCCCGAGCGGACGCCCGCTCACGGGTCGGCGACGAGAACAAGCCAGTCAGGGTGGCGGCGCCCGGCCGGCCCCTGGCGAACCGCCGGAGCGCTCCCGGGGGCGGGCGAGGGTGAGCACCGCGGCGACGAAGGCGTCCGGCTGCCGCCGGATCTCGCCGGCCCCGAATCGCGCCACGCGCCAACCCAGCATGGCCAAGCGGCGATCCCGGGTTCGGTCGCGGGCGCGGGCCGACGTGCTGGCGTGATAGGCGTCCCCGTCGATTTCGATGTCGACCCGACAGGGCTCCAGCGCGATGTCGCAGATCGCGACCAACACCCCGTCTCGATCGAAGACGCGCCTGTTCGCCCGCCAGACCAGCGGCGTCCTCGCTTGTCGCGGCCATGTCTCCCTGACCCGCTCCATCAGCCGGTGTGCCGACCGCTCGGCCTCCGACCAGGGCTCCGTGCGCGACTCCTCCAACAGCCGTCGGCGGAGGGCGTCCCCGCGACGGGGCCCGGCGAGGTGGAGAGCCTGCCACAACTCGTCCAGCGTCACGCCCCGCCGGAGCGCGTCGTCGAGGACGCCCGCGCCGACCATGTCGACGAGATCGAGCGCCGTCAGGGCGCGGGACGTGATCGGGACGCCGTCGACTGTCCGAACCAGCCTCGGCGGGACGCGCCGCTGCGTAAAACGAAACCCCTCCCTCGATTGCAAGACGCGCGACGCCGCGGTGATCGTGGTCGGCTCGGGCACCTCCTCCCACCCGTGCAGCCGCGCGGCCGTCGCGCCCGTCAGCACCGCTGCCGGATCGGCCGCCCGCACCGCCCGCGCCCGGACGCCGAACGCCTCCGACTCCTCGGGGCGGCAGTACGCCCCACGCAGGAGCCGGACCAGTTGCCCCGTGCGCAAGCAGTGGTCGAGATGACGGTGTAGGTCGGGGTGTTCCCGCCGGCACAGGACGCCTTGGCCCCGCGCGAGGGCGTCCGCGAGTTCGCT
>NZ_JBDHZL010000079.1:0-12307 GCF_039811905.1 Nigerium sp.
CCCCATCCGCCACGACCTGGATGCCCGCCGCCCGAGGGTCCCCGGTGGGCACTGACGAGGACGCCGACCTCGCGCGGTTGCGCGCGGGACGACCGTCGGCGGTGGCGCGCGTCGTCGACGAGACTCTCCACCCGTTCGTCGTGGGCGGCGCCGGGGTCGTGGTCACCGCGATCGACGGCGGGGCGCGGGTCTCGCCCGCCACCCTGCTGGGGGCGATCGCCGTGGTGGCCGTCGCGGTCGGCGGGCCCTGGGCGATCCTGCGCCACAGCCTGCGGACGGGCCGGCTGACCGACCGGCAGGCGGTCCGCCGCGCGGAGCGGTGGCGTCCCCTCGCCCTCGGCGGGCTCTGCCTCCTCGCGGCGGCCGGGGTCGCCGTCGCCCTCGGCCTGCCCGCGAGCGCGCTCTTCCTCGGCCGCGGCGTGCTCGCGACGGGGGTGGCCGCGCTCCTCACGCGGTTCGTCACCAAGGTGTCGCTGCACACGACGGCCGCCGGGTTCGCGGTGACGGTGGGCCGCTACGCCCCGGCCTGGGGCGTCGCGCTCGGCCTCGTCACCGTGGCCGCCCTCTGCTGGGGACGCCTCCGGCAGGGTCGCCACACCCTCGGACAGTTGCTCCTCGGGGCGGGAGTCGGCACCACTATGTTCGTCGTGGCGTAGCGCGCCCACTGCCACCCGCCGCCTCCCCGGGCACAATGGCGCCCATGAGCGAACCGGACGGCGTCGCATCGCGGCTGACGGGCATGATGTGGCGCGACGGCCACATCGTGAAGGAAGACATCGCGCTCGGCGAGATCGCCTCCCTCGCGCACGACCCCACGTGCGTCGTCTGGGTGGACCTGCTGAACCCCGCCCCCGCCGACCTCGCGTCGATCGTCGCCGAGCTGGGGCTGCCGCCCACCGCCACCGAGGACGCCATCGCCCCGCACGAGCGCGCGAAGGTGATCCGGCACGAATCGCACCTGTTCTTCACGGTCTACTCGGCGTCCCTCGCCGACGTGCCCGACCCCGAGCGCCGCGGACGCCTCCGCACCCACCGGCTCTCGGGCATCGTGCTGCCCGAGGCGCTCGTGACGATCCGGATCGACGAGCGGCTCGACCTCGCCCCCATCGTCGCGCGGTGGACCGAGGATCGGCACCTCGTGAAGCACGGCTCCGCGACCCTCGTCTACGACCTCATGGACGTCATCGTGGACGGCCACTTCGAGACGATCCAGGAGCTCGATGACGAGATCGAGTCGCTGGAAGACGTCCTGTTCGAGGAGCGGCGCACCGACCAGCACTTTCAGCGCCGCGTCTACATGCTCCGCAAGGACCTGGTCGAACTGCGCCGGGCCGTCCTGCCGATGCGCGAGGTGGTGAACGGCCTGCTCCGGCACCAGGAGAGCCAGGAGGCCGAGCTGGAGGCCTGGTACGACGACCTGTACGACCACGTGCTGCGGGCGTCCGAGTGGACCGAATCCCTCCGCGACATGATCACGTCGCTGTTCGAGACGAACCTCTCCCTGCAGGACGCCCGCCTCAACACGATCATGAAGAAGCTGGCCGGCTGGGCGGCCATCATCGCCGTCCCGACGGCGATCACCGGCTGGTTCGGGCAGAACGTCCCCTACCCGGGGTTCCAGGAGCCGTTGGGGCTGTGGCTGAGCGTCGCGCTGACGGCCGTCGGCGTCCTCGTGTTGTATCTGCTTTTCAAGCAACGCGACTGGCTCTAACAGGGCGCCGACCAGGGGCGACGCCCGCCGGGCGCGCCAAGAGTTCGGACACCGTTCACGCGGTGTTCCTCGGACGGTCCGGAGCCTGCTGCCTGCGCGGGTCAGGGTTGCCCCTGTCGTAACCCTGACCTCCCGGAAGGAATCCCTCCATGGCCACCAACAACCAGGTGCGTTTCGCCGCCGTCGGCGTCGCTGCGCTGGCGCTGGCATTCACCGTGATCCCGGCGCAGGCATCGAGCCAACGGACCCTCCCCACCATCAGCCGCGCGGCCGACGGCCCCGTCGACGAGTTCGGCGGCGCGCGTCGCATCGGCGGCGACCAGTCGAAGACCATCCAGGCAGCGATTCAGAAGTCCGGCGCGAAGAACGTCATCCTCGTGATCGGCGACGGCATGGGCGACTCCGAGATCACCGTCGCCCGCAACTACCTCGAGGGCGCCGGCGGCGCCTTCAAGGGCATCGACGCCCTGCCGCTGACCGGCCAGATGACCCACTACTCCGTCCACAAGGAGAACGGGAAGCCGGACTACACGCCCGACTCCGCGGCCACCGGCTCCGCCTGGGCGACCGGCGTGAAGACCTACGACAACGCGATCTCGGTCGACCGTCACGGGCGTCCGCACGAGACGCTGCTGCAGCTGGCGAAGAAGTCGGGCAAGGCCACGGGCGACATCACGACGTCGGAGATCCAGGACGCCACCCCGGCCGTCCAGGTCTCGCACGTGCTGCTGCGCAAGTGCTACGGCCCGGAGGAGACCTCGAAGTCCTGCGCGCCGAACGCCCTCGAGAACGGCGGGCTCGGCTCGATCAGCGAGCAGCTGCTGAATACGCGGCCGGACGTCACCTTCGGCGGCGGCTCCAAGACGTTCGCCGAGAAGGCCAAGGCCGGCGACTGGAAGGGCCAGACGTTGGAGGCCCAGGCCAAGGCCCGCGGCTACCAGTACATCACCGACAAGGCGGACCTCGCGACGATCGGCTCGGCCGATCAGCGGCGTCCGGTGCTCGGCCTGTTCTCGTCCGGCAACATGCCCGTCCGGTACGCCGAGACCCTCGCGACGTCGGGCGGCGGCGACAAGGCCGCGGTGCAGTGCCAGGCGAACCCGAAGGCGTCCGAGGTGCCCACGCTGGCCTCGATGACCAAGAAGAGCATCGACCTGCTGTCGAAGAACGCCGACGGCCGCAAGAACGGCTTCTTCCTCCAGGTGGAGAGCGCCTCGATCGACAAGAAGGACCACGCCGCGGACGCCTGCGGCCAGATCGGTGAGACCGCGCAGCTCGACGAGGCCGTGCAGGAGGCCCTGAAGTTCGCCAAGAAGGACAAGAACACCCTGGTCATCGTCACCGCCGACCACGCTCACTCGAGCCAGATCGTCGATGAGGTGACCCCGGGCCTGTCGATCAAGCTCCGCACCAACGAGGGCTCCGACATGGTCGTCTCCTACGGCACCGCCGCCGCCGGCGAGAGCCAGCAGCACACCGGCTCTCAGGTGCGCGTCGCCGGCTACGGGCCGGGCGCCGCGAACGTCGTCGGGCTCATCGACCAGACCGACCTGTTCTTCATCATCCGCGACGGCATGCGCGCCTACCGGCGCTGACCGCTTGTCCCCCACACCCACGGAGGGCGTCCCGCTTCGGGGCGCCCTCTGTGCGTTGGGCTGCACAACGGGAGGCCGCGGATTCTCGCCGGGACGCCGCGGGCGGCCCGACGCCGGTGAGCGGGCCGGCGACCCGGTTGCGGCGAGCGGCCCGCGCAGGAGGCTGGGTATGGGTCCGGCCGGGGTGTCGCGGGCGAACCGTTTCCACGGAGGCCCCTAGGATTCTCGGCATGGTCAACCCCGCACTCGGTCCCGTGCGCCGTTCCCTCGGTCTCCTCGTCCTCGCCGCCGCGATCGCGGTGGCGGTGCTGGCGCTCTGAGAAGCCGGAGACGGCTCGACGAGGTGGAGAAGAGTCTGCCGCGTCCGGAGCGCGAATGACGCGGCGCCGACCCCGTCTGGGGTCCAAGAGAGCCACCTATCGGACTCGAACCGATGACCTACGCTTTACGAGAGCGTCGCTCTACCAACTGAGCTAAGGTGGCGCGGCCTGACGGCCGGTGCACAACTATAGCGGGGCGGCGGCGTCCCCAAGAAATCGGCGGGTGCGCGGCCGCGCGGGTCACGAGCAGCGCGTCCCGTCGGCGGGCACGACGCCCCGGTTCAGGTACCCGCGCACGGCGTCGTCGACGCACGCCGACCGCCCGTACGCGACGTGCCCCTGGCCCTCGAACGTCAGCAGCACCCCCGAGTTCAGGCGCCGGGCGAGGTCCTCGGAGTACTCGTACGGCGCGACCGGGTCGTTGCGGCCGCCGACGACCAGGATGGGCGGCGCGCCGGCGGCGTCCACCTTCTCGAGCGGGCCGACCGGCGCCACCGGCCAGGTCGGGCAGACGTACTGCGGGCCCCAGTACTCGCCGAAGAAGGGCGCCTGCCGCTTCGCCTCGGCCCACCGGACGCCCGCCTCGGCGACCGAGATGCGCGGCCGGTCGGCGCACGGGATCGCCTGGAACGCCCCCAGCATGCCGCCGTAGCCCCCGGACGCGTCGCGCCCGTAGATCCGGTTGCTCGCCATCTTGAGCAGCGACCCGTCGCCGCGGTCGAGCTCGTCGAGCGCGCGCTCCAGCAGCGGCGTGGCGAGCGTCCCGGCGTACAGGGCCCCCGCGAGGCCGGCGGCGGCCTGGGACTGCGTGAGCTTCTGGTCCCCCACCGTGAGGGGGTGGCGGTCGAGCCGGCCGAGCATCGCCCGCAGCGACGCGATGACCTCCTCGCGGGTGCTGCCCCACCGGCAGCCGGTCGCGGCGCAGGTCGACGTGAAGGCGTCCAGGGCGCGGTCGAAGCCGACGGTCTGGGCGACCGGCGAGCGTCCGGTGACGTCGACGCCGGCGTCCAGCACCATCCGCGAGACCCGCCCCGGGAAGAGTTCGGCGTAGTAGGCGCCGAGCATCGTGCCGTACGACTGCCCGACGTATGTGAGGCGCTCCTCGCCGAGGACGCCGCGCAGGATGTCGAGGTCGCGCGCGTTCTCCTGCGTGGAGATGTGCGCGAGGACGTCCCCGGTCTTGCGCAGGCAGGCCTGCCCGAAGCGGCGGCTGCCCTCGATGAGGGCCGCGTTCTCGGCGGGCGTGTCGGGCGAGAGGTCGAGCGCGACGTAGGCGTCCGCGTCCGCCCCCTCCAGGCAGCGGACCGGGTGCGAGCCGCCGACCCCCCGCGGATCCCAGCTCACGACGTCGAACCCCTCCAGCCCGGCCGTGTTGAAGAACCGCAGGTAGCCGGTGCCGGACGCCCCGGGCCCGCCCGGGTTCATGAACAACACCCCTTGCCGGGACGCCGTCGCGCGCTTCCGCGCGACGGCCAGGTCGAGCGTCGGGCCGTCGGGACGCGCGTAGTCCAGCGGCACCCGGACGCTCGCGCAGTCGAGCTCGCCGCCCTCGCCGCACGCCGACCACGCGGGCGTCTGCCCGTAGAACCGCGCCAGCCGCGCGTCGGTGGCCGGCACCGGCGCGAGGGACGTCTCCGCCGGCGCCGCGGACGCCGACGCCGCAGACCCCGACGACCCGGCCGACAGGCCCGGCGTGGAGGGCGCGCTCGGCTGCGGCGTCCCCGGGGCGGACGTCCCGCAGCCCGCGAGGATGCCGGCCGCCAACGCGAGGACGGCGCCCGCGAGGAGCGGACGCCGTCGAGCAAGCCTCGTCATGCGCGTCAGCCTAGGCCGCGCGCGGGGCCCTGGGTCAGCCGACCATCGCCTCCCGCTCGGCCCGGACGGCGTCCCGCCGGCGGCGGAAGCTGCCGTCGACGCTCCACGCGCCCGCGCCCAGGATCAGGAACAGCAGGCCGACCGTCGCCAGCAGCAACTCGTGCTCGCCGACGAAGCCCTGCGTGCCGGGCTGGATGATGCTCCAGTTGCCCCACACGACCAGCCCGAGCGCGCCCGCCATCAGCAGCGTCAGGCCCAGGCCCGCCAGGCGCGTCAGCATGCCGAACAGCAGGGCGACCGCGACCGCGACCTCCAACGCCCCGACGCCGATGGCGACGTAGCGCGGGTACGGCAGGATCGTGTTGGCGAAGAAATCGGTGGTCGCCGGAATGTTCAGCAACTTTTGGATGCCGTGGACGCCCATGGTGCCCGCCACGACCACGCGCAGCAGGAACAGCCCGAGCGACGCCCAGAACTTGTCGGTCGTCTTCTTCTGCGGCTTCGCGGGGACGATCTTCGTCGCCCTCTCGTCGGCCATCGGCGCGAGCGCGGCGGCGCGGGCCTCGCGGCGGGCGCGCCGCTCGGCGTCCAGCCGGTCCTGCTCGACGCGCACCGGGTCGACATCGTCGCCCACCGGCTGGACGTCGGTCGTGTCGGGGATCGGCTGCCGCGGCGCCCTGACGTCGCGGTACAGCGGCGGCCCGGCCTCCGGCTCGGTGGTGGCCGCCCCGGCCGCGACGGCCCCGCCCGCGGCCCCGATGACCGGAGCCGCCGTCGACCCGCGGGTCTGCCGCTCGCCGTCGCCCTCGCCCTCGCCCTCGGGACGAGCTACCTCGGCGTCCGCCCGGTCGGCCTCGGCCGACTCGGCGGCCGAGAACTCCTCGTCGCCCGACTCGTGGCTGCGCTCGTCGACCGGCGTCGCGTCGGCCTCGCTGGGTTGGGCGGTCTCGGTGACGTCACCCTGCTCGCCGTCGTCCACCTCGGACGCCTCCGGCCGCTGCCCGGCCTCGGGATCGACGCCCGTCGCGTCCAGAATGCGCGCCTCCTGCTGCGGAGCCGCCGCCGAGGCGTCCGGCTGCGTGGGGTCCTTCTCGCTGTCGTTGTCGCTCTTCAGGGGGTTCCAGGCCATGCCAACGCGTCCTTTCGCAAACAATCCCCTTCATCGTCCCCCAGGACGCCCACCAGGCGTCTCAGCGACACTCATGCACGCAGGCTGATCATCAGGGACTCCATCGCGAGCAGCGGCGCGACGTTCGTCTCCAGCGCCGTGCGGCAGTCGAGGATCGCGTCGAGCCGCGAGACGGTCGACTCGGGGGTCGTGCGGCGCGCCATCTGCTCCACGTCGGCCGCGTGCTCGGCGTTGATCAGCGGCGCGTTCGCCCGCGTCTGCACGGTCAGCACGTCGCGGTAGTAGCTGGTCAGCTCGGTCAGCACCCGGTCGAGCGCGTCGCGCTGGAACCGCTTGGCGCGCGCCTTCTGCTGCTCTTCGAGATCGCGCAGGGCCGCGTTCAGGCTGCGCGGCCGGACGCCGCGGGTGCCGGCCCCGAGCGCCTCGCTGAGCTCGGCCTTCTCGCGGCTGTCGAGTTCGGTCGTCGCCTGGGACGCCTCCTCGGACGCCGCCTCCACCACGTTGGACGCCGCGGTCAGGCACGCCCCGAGCGTCGTGAGCGCCCCGGGCAGCCGCAGGACCTGCTCGCGCCGGGTGCGCGCCGCCTCGCTGCGCGCCAGTGCCCGCGCCCGGCCGATGTGGCCCTGCGCGATACGGGCCGCGTACTGGGCGATCGCCTCGGGCACCTGGTCGCGGCGCTGCAGCAGCTCGGCGATCGCCGCGTTGCTCGGCGTGGCCAGCTCGGCCAGGCGCGTGCGCGACCGGATCGTCACGATGACGTCGTCGGGCGTCGGGGCGCACAGCACCCAGACGGTCTTGGGCGCCGGCTCCTCCAGGCTCTTCAGCAGCGCGTCGGCGCCGCGCTCGGTGATGCGATCCGCATCCTCCACCACGATGACCTGGTAGCGGCCCAGCGTCGGGCTCATCGCCGCGCGACGCACCAGGTCGCGCACCTCGTCGACGCCGATCGAGAGCTGCTCGGTGCGGACCAGCGTCACGTCGGGATGGGCCCCCGACAACGCCGTCCGGCATGCCTGGCACCGCCCGCAGCCGCCCTCGCGGCACTGCAGCGCCGCCGCGAAAGCCCGCCCCGCGTTCGACCGGCCCGACCCGGGCGGACCGGTGATCAGCCAGGCGTGCGTCATCGCGTGACGGCCGCCCGCGACCGCCTGACGCAGCGTGGCCACCACCTTCCGCTGGCCGACCAGGTCGGCCCAGACGCCCTCGTCGGCGCCCTGCTCGGCCGCGGTCACCGCGTCGCCCCCGAGCACGTCGTCCCCTCACTCACGCCACTCACGTCGTCATCCTGCCAGCGGCGTCCGACAACAACGGGGCCACCCGCTCGCGGACGGCCGCGGCCAGCTCGGCGACCGGCCGGCGCGCGGGGAGCACCAGGTACCGGTCGGGGTCGCGGACGGCGAGGTCCAGGAAGCCCTGGCGCACGCGTCCGTGGAAGTCGTCGCCGGCGGCCTCCAGCCGGTCCTTCGCCTCGATCGCCCCCACGCCGGACGCCGGATCGAGGTCGAGCAGCACGGTCAGGTCGGGCACGAGCCCGCTGGTCGCCCAGCGGCACAGGCGCTCCAGGTCGTCGCCGTCGAGCGCGCGTCCGGCCCCCTGGTAGGCGAGCGTCGAGTCGACGTACCGGTCGGAGACGACCACCGCCCCGCGCTCCAGCGCGGGCAGCACGAGGTGGTCGACGTGATGGGCCTTGTCGGCGCAGTACAGCAGCGCCTCGGCGCGCGGCGACAGCTCGCCGGTGGCCGGGTCGAGCAGGATGCGCCGGATGTCGCGGCCCACCGCCGTGTCGCCCGGCTCGAACGTCCGGACGACCTCCCGCCCGTGCGTCTCCAACCACTCGGTGAGCAGGGCCGCCTGCGTCGACTTGCCGACGCCGTCCCCGCCCTCGAACACCACGAACACACCGCTCATGACACCTCCGCGCCCCATCTTGCCCGACGCGGCGGGGCCGAACCCTGAAGCGCGGCTTGACCGTCAGCGCTTCAGCTCGGCCCACGTGGACGGCCCGACCACCCCGTCGGCCCGCAGCCCCCGCGCCTTCTGGAACGCGACCGTGGCGGCGCGGCTGTCGCGGCCGAACGCCCCATCCACCGCGCCGTTGTAGTGCCCACGGAGCCGCAGCAGCGACTGCGCCTCGCGGGCACACGACGAGCGTTCCCCGTACTCAACGAGCGTTTGCGCGCACGAGGACGCCGTCGTCGTCCGCACGGACGACCCCGACGTGCCCGGATCGTGCGCCACCGCGGCGATGACGCACCCGACCACCACGACGGCAGCCAGCGTCTCCTTCACGTTGTACCCCCAGGTCCACGGCTCCCGCCCTAGCGGGAAGCCGTTTAACACCCTAGGCGACCAAACCGGCCGTGAGAATCCCCACGACCCGACGACCATGAGTGGGTCGCTCGGGCAGGCACAGGGCAGCGATACCGACGTCTGCGGTTCCCGGGACGCTCCGCGCTACGTCGTTGCGTCCTTCGCGGCCGTCTTCTTGGCCGGTGCCTTCTTCGCGGGAGCCTTCTTCGCCGAGGACGACCGCCGCGTGGGCGTCCGCTTCTTCACCGGGCCCTTGGCCCGCTTCTCGGCCAGCAGCTCGGATGCCCGGCTGATCGTGATCTCCTCCACCGAGTCATCTCGGCGCAGGGTCGCGTTGACCTCGCCGTCGGTGACGTACGGGCCGAAGCGGCCGTCCTTCACGACGACCGGCTTGCCGGTCTCGGGGTCGTCGCCCAGCTCCTTCAGCGGGCCGGCGGCGGCGCGGCGTCCGCGCTGCTTGGGCTGCGCGTAGATCGCCTCGGCCTGCTCGAGCGTGATCGAGAAGATCTGCTCCTCGGTCGCCAACGAGCGCGAGTCGGTGCCCTTCTTCAGGTACGGCCCGTAGCGGCCGTTCTGGGCGGTGATCTCGACGCCGTCGGCATCCTGGCCCACCACGCGGGGCAGGCTCAGCAGGCGCAGGGCGTCGTCGAGCGTCACGGTCTCCAGCGACATCGACTTCAACAGCGAGCCGGTGCGCGGCTTCGCCGACTTCGGCGAGCCCTCCGGGAGGACCTCGGTGACGTAGGGGCCGTAGCGGCCGTCCTTGGCGACGACGGCATGCCCCGTGTCGGGGTCGGTGCCGAGTTCGCGTTCCGCGCCGCGGGGGTTCGCGAGCAACTCGCGCGCCAGCTCGACGGTCAGCTCGTCGGGCGGCAGGTCGTCGTCGACGTTCGCACGGTTGCCGTCGGCGTCCTCGATGTAGGTGCCGTACCGGCCGACCCGCACCGCGATGCCTGACTCCTCGCCGTGCACCGGGTAGAAGGTCGACAGCTCGCGCGCGTCGATCTCGCCGAGCTCGGTGACGAGCTGCTGCAGCCCGCGCGCGTCGCCCTTGCCGAAGTAGAACTCGGTGAGCACGGCGACGCGGTCGGCATTGCCGCCCGCGATCTCGTCGAGGTCGGCCTCCATCTCGGCGGTGAAGCCGTAGTCGACCAGCCGCGGGAAGTGAAGCTCCAGCAGGCGCGTCACCGCGAACGCGAGCCACGTCGGCACGAGCGCCGAGCCCTTCTTGAAGACGTAGTCGCGGCTCGTGATCGTCCGGATGATCGCCGCGTACGTCGACGGGCGGCCGATGTCGAGTTCCTCGAGCTTCGCGACGAGGGACGGCTCGGTGTAGCGGGCCGGCGGGCGCGTCTCGTGCGTCGCGGCCGTCACCTCGGACGCCGTCAGCGCTTGCCCGACCTCCAGCGGCGGGAGCGGCGACTGCGCGTCGTCCGCGGAGCCGCCCTCGTCGATGCCGGTCACGTAGGCCTTGAGGAAGCCGGGGAACGTGATCGTCCGCCCGGACGCCGTCAGCTCGGCCCGCTCGATCGCGTGCACCTCGCCGGACGTCGCGTCGGTCACCTCGACCGGCGCTCCCAGCGCCGCGGCCATCCGCACCGTGAGCGTGCTGCCCTCGGCGTCCTTCATCTGGGACGCCAGCGTGCGGCGCCAGATCAGGTCGTACAGGCGCAGGTGGTCGCCGGTGAGGCCGGTCTCCTGCGGCGTCCGGAAGTGGTCGCCGGCGGGCCGGATCGCCTCGTGCGCCTCCTGCGCGCTCTTCACCTTCGAGGTGTACACGCGCGGCTTGTCGGGCACGTACTGGGCGCCGAACCGCTCGGTGACCTGGGCGCGGGCCGCCGAGATGGCCTGCCCCGACAGCGTGACCGAGTCGGTACGCATATAGGTGATGAAGCCGCGCTCATACAACTCCTGCGCGACCGACATCGTGCGCTGCGACGTGAAGCCCAGCTTGCGGCCGGCGTCCTGCTGGAGGGTCGTCGTCCGGAAGGGCGCGTACGGACGCCGCGTGTACGGCTTCGCGTCCACGCTCGCGACCTCGAGGGACGCCTCCCGCAGGCCGGCCGCCAGCGACTCGGCCCCTTCGAGGGCCAGATGCAGCAGCGACTTGCCGGTGAGCTGCCCGCTCGCGTCGAAGTCGCGGCCGGACGCGATGCGCAGCCCGCCCGCCGTCGAGAGCCGAGCCGGGAACGTGCGCGGGTCGGCGCCCTCGCCGGCGTCGACCACGGCGTCCACGTCGGCGTACGACGCGATGCGGAACGCCATCCGCTCGCGCTCGCGATCGACCACGAGCCGCGTGGCGACCGACTGGACGCGGCCCGCCGACAGCCGCGGCATGACCTTCTTCCACAGCACCGGGCTGACCTCGTAGCCGTAGAGGCGGTCGAGGATGCGCCGGGTCTCCTGCGCGTCGACCAGGTCGATGTCGAGGTCGCGTAGGGTGCCGGCCGCGTC
The DNA here is from genome assembly GCF_039811905.1 of Nigerium sp. Taxonomy (NCBI): domain Bacteria; kingdom Bacillati; phylum Actinomycetota; class Actinomycetes; order Propionibacteriales; family Propionibacteriaceae; genus Nigerium; species Nigerium sp. The sequence continues at coordinate 11,335 of NZ_JBDHZL010000079.1, forward strand.
GCGGATCGCCTGCGGCGTGATCTCGTGGAAGACCATGCGCTTGTACGGGATCTTGGGCTTCAGCTCCTGGATCAGATGCCACGCGATGGCCTCGCCCTCGCGGTCTTCATCCGTTGCCAGGATGAGTTCGTCGACGCCCGCCATCTTCGACTTCAGGTCGCGGATGGTCGCCTTCTTGTCGGCCTGCACCACGTAGAGGGGCTCGAAGTTCTTCTCGACGTTGACGCCGGTGCGCGCCCATTTCTCGCCCTTGTACTTCGCCGGGACCTCCGCCGCGCCGGTCGGCAGGTCGCGGACGTGGCCGCGCGAACTCTCCACCACGTAGTCGGAGCCGAGCACGCCGGTGAGCGTGCGCGCCTTCGTGGGCGACTCGACGATGACGAGTTTCTTGGTGGTAGCCACTTCCAACCTTCGAATGACGGGGCAGATCGGAGCCACTGTAGCCCCGGCGCTGGGATCGCATCGTAGCCGCCCGAACCACGCGCGGCGGCGCGAGTTTCACAGCATCGGCACAGGTTGGACACATCGAGTCCCCAAGGTGGCGGCCTTGACTATCGCCCGAGGACGCCGCGGGTGCGGCATCCGGGAAGGACGACATGGCCGAGCAGCTCGACCCCCAGCAGACCCCCGACCCCGAGCCGCCGGCCACCTCCCACGCCCCCTGGACGCCGCACCCCGTGGACGCCCCCGCCCCTGGAACGGCGGATTCGCCCGCGGCCTCCCCCCGGCCACGGACGAGCCGTCGCGGCATGGGGCTCATCATGCTCGGCAGCGCCCTCGCGGGCGCCGTGCTCACCACGCAGATCTCGGCCTACTTCGCGCCGGCAACGCAGGGTGCCGCCCCTCAGGCTCCCGTCACGGTTCCCGCGTGGGGCGGGTCGTCCGGGTCGTCTGGATCGTCCGGTTCGTCCGGTTCGGGCGCGGCGTCCGGAGGGTCGTCGGGGACGAGGACCAGCGGGACGCGGGCGTCCGC
>NZ_JBDHZL010000080.1:0-12286 GCF_039811905.1 Nigerium sp.
GGGGCGCGTCCATGGGGGCGGCGGGCGGCGTCCGGTGGGCGCGGACGACCGCGCCCCACCTGCCCGGGCGTCCGCACGTCCGTTCCGACGAGCCCACCGGACGCCCCCGCTGGCTAGGCTGATCATCTCATCGGGGTCCGCGAGGCGTCCCCGGCCCGCTGCACAAGGAGGCGCAGTCATGAGCTCAGAGCCGCTCGTCATCGCGGTCGATTCGTCCACGACCAGCACGAAGGCGATCGTGGTGGACGCCGACGGCCGCGTCCTCGCGCAGGGCAAATGCGACATCGAGATGAGCACGCCCGGCATCGACAAGTACGAACAGGACCCGCGCGCGTGGTGGTCGAGCACCAACACGGCCGTCGGGCAGGCCGTCGGCGCGCTGGACGCGTCCGAGCGGGCCCGCGTCGCCGCGATGAGCTGCACGATCCAGCGCCAGAGCTTCGCCCTGGTGGACGCCGACGGCGAGCCGGTCCGGCCCGGCATCCTCTGGCTCGACGGGCGCGCGCCCGCGCAGGTGCGCCGCCTCGGCACCGAGGAGCTGCACGCCAAGACCGGCTTCCAGCCCGACGTCACGCCGTCGATCTACAAGATCGCCTGGCTGAACGACCACGAGCCCGACAACGTCGCCAAGACCGCGAAGGTCGCGGGCGTCCACGCGTACCTGGCCCACGCGATGACCGGGCGCTGGGTCGACTCGCAGGCCGCCGCCGACTCCCTCGGCCTGTACGACATGGCCCGCCTCGACTTCGACGACGACGTCCTCGCCATGGTGGGGTTACGCCGCGACCAGTTGCCCGAGCTGGTCGAGCCGGGGGCGTCCCTGGGTGCGATCGACCCGACGATCCTGCGCGCGTGGGGGCTCGAGCAGAGCATCGAGTTGATCGCGTCGTGCGGCGACGGCCAGGCCGCGGGCCTGGGCTGCGGCGCGATCGGTCCCGACGAGGCCTACCTGAACATGGGCACGGCGCTGGTCGCGGGCGTCCACTCGCCCGAGTACCGCTACGCCGACGTCTACCGGACGGACGCCGCCGGCCTGCCCGACCAGTACGTCCTCGAGATCGTGCAGAACTCGGGCGCCTACCTGGCCGGCTGGTTCCGCAGCGAGCTGGGCCGGCCCGAGCTCAAGGGCGCGCCCGACCCCGACCTGGACGCCGCCGCCCAGGCCGTCGCCCCGGGCTGCGGCGGGCTGGTGACGCTCCCCTACTTCAACGCGGTGCAGTCGCCGTACTGGAACCCGATCGCGCGCGGCGCGATCGTCGGGCTGGCCGGCGTGCACGGGCGTCCGGAGCTGTACCGCTCGATCCTGGAGGCGCTGAGTCTGGAGATGGCCCGCAATCTGCGCGGGCTGCAGGACGACACGAAGACACCCCTGACGAGCGTCCGGGTGATGGGCGGCGGGCAGCGGAGCCCCTTGTGGCGGCAGATCATGACCGACTGCATCGGCGTCCCGCTGACCGCGTGCGAGCAGGACGAGATCTCCGCGATGGGGGCGGGCGTCCTGGCGATGGCCAGCACAGGCGTCGGCTCGATCGAGGAGTGCGCGAAACGCATGGCCAAGCTCGGCGACGTCAGCGAGCCGAACGCGGACGCCGTGGAGCTCTACGCCGAGCTCGCCGAGGTGCAGGGGCAGGTGTACTCCGGGCTGGAGCAGATCTTCGAGGCCCAGCATGCGTTCGCCGAGAAGCACCCGCTGGGCTGAGCAGGTGCGGGGTGGCCGCCCCCACGGGCAGCCACCCCACCCCGGCGTGCGTTCGGGCTAGTCGGCGGTCGGGTGATCGTGCCAGTAGCCGCCGGGCGCGAACAGCGACTCGACGACGTCGGCGAAGACGCCCAACTCCTGGAGGGTGTCGAACATCGTGTACCGGCTGCGGATCGTCTGCGCCTGGAAGTAGGTGAGCTTCAGCTTCTCCTGGTCGATGTCGAGCATGGACGGGTGATAGGGGCCGCCGGCGTCCTTGAGCATCTGGGCCGCCTCGGACGCCGTCACCAGCTGCGGGGTGATGCGCTCGATGATGCGCGGCCAGTGCTCCTTGATGAGCTCCACCCGCCCGCGGATGTTCTCGGGCTGCACGTACTTCGCCCGCGACTGCGCGAGCGCCGCCTCGCGGATCGCGTCGATCGACTGCAGCGCCTCGACGCGGGCGTCGTTGGCGGCCGGGTCGGGCCAGGCGGCGACGGCGGCGTCCACGTCGACGGAGTCGATGTCGAGGGCGAGCACCTTCTCGTACAGCGCGCACGCGGCGACCGTCCCGACGCCCACCTTGTTGCCGTGCGACAGCGGCGGCTCCCAGTCGAGGCCGTGGCCCTCCATCTCCCACTGGTGCGAGAAGTTGTGCCCCGCCCCGGACGCCGGCCGCGAGCTCTGGTGCGCCTGCATCGCGAGCCCCGACATCAGCAGCCCCTCAGCGAGCCCGCTGATCGCGGCCGGGTCGCCCGCGGCGCAGCCCTTCGGGTCGGCCAGGGCGCCGCGCAGCGTGTCTTGCACCAGGCCCCACACGTACTGGTCGACGGCCTCGATGCCCAGTTCGTCGGCGACCAGCCAGTCGGCCCCGCCCGGGATCTTCTCGATCAGGTCGCCGTACCCGGTCGCGGTCAGGCGCGGCGGCGCGGCCGCCATCACCCTCAGGTCGGCCACGAGCGCCGTCGGTGCCGGACAGTTGCGGGTGATCTTGAAGCCGTCGCGCGTGATGGACGCCCCGAACGCCGCGTAGCCGTCCATCGACGCCGCGGTGCACACGTTCATGTACGGACGTCCGAGCTCGCCCGAGGCGAGCTTGGTCAGGTCGTTCAGCGTTCCGGACGCCACCGAGCAGGCCACGGCATCCACCGTCTCCAGGTACTCGCGCAGCTTCGTGACGTTCTCGTAGCCGGCGTACAGCGTCGGCGTCCCCGGGAAGACGTAGCGGCCCTCGACGGCCACCCCCGCCCCCTCGAGCGACTGCTCAACCGCCTCGCCGGCGGCCGCCCACGTGTTCTCGTCGGCGACGAGCACGGCCTTCTTGCCCGGGAATTGCGCAGCGAACACGGCCCCGGTCTCGGCGACGACGCCGTCGCCGGCCACGATGGCCTTGGTGTCGGTGGCGGTCTCCAGCGCCTTCTGGATGAGGTCAGAGGTCACGGCCAATCCTTCCGCAGGGTTCTCCGGCTCACTCTAGGCCAGGGCCTGAGGACGCCGACAGGCCGCCCCCGCGCACGTTCGCCGAGGCCGCCTGGTCCCTCATGCACCGACGAGACCCACCCGGACGCCTCGGCCGGAGTCGGCCGCGGATCAGCCCCGCCATCCCGGCCCTGGACGCGGCGGAGCCCGCCACCCCGAGGGGCGGCGGGCTCCGGAGTCAGCGGGCCCGTGCGCGGCCGGGGCCGCGCGCGGGCGTCCGCATCACTCGTGCGTGCCGACCGAGCCGAGGTTCTGGCAGGCCTCGACGACGCGGGCGGACATGCCGGTCTCGGCGGCCTTGCCCCACTCGCGCGGGTCGTACTTCTTCTTGTTGCCGACCTCGCCGTCGATCTTCAGGACGCCGTCGTAGTTGCTCAGCATCCAGCCGGCGATCGGGCGGGTGAAGGCGTACTGGGTGTCGGTGTCGACGTTCATCTTGATGACGCCGTAGGACACCGCGTCCGCGATCTCCTGCTCGGTGGAGCCGGAGCCGCCGTGGAAGACCAGGTCGAACGGACGGTCGATGCCGTACTTCTTGCCGCAGGCGTCCTGGATCTCCTTGAGGATCTCCGGGCGCAGCTTCACGTGGCCCGGCTTGTAGGCGCCGTGCACGTTGCCGAAGGTGAGGGCGGTGATGTAGCGGCCCTTGTCGCCGGTGCCGAGCACCTCGAGGGTGCGCATGCCGTCCTCGACCGTGGTGTACAGCTTGTCGTTGATCTCGCCGGTGACGCCGTCTTCCTCGCCGCCGACCGCGCCGACCTCGATCTCGAGGATGATGTGCGCCTTCGACGTGCGGGAGAGCAGCTCCTCCGCAATCTGCAGGTTCTCCTCGACCTCGATGGCCGACCCGTCCCACATGTGGGAGTTGAACAGCGGATCCTCGCCGCGATCGACGCGCTCCTGGGAGATCGCGATCAGCGGGTTCACGTAGAGGTCCAGCTTCTCCTTCTGGCAGTGGTCGGTGTGCAGGGCGATGTTGACGTTGTACTGCTTCGCCACGACGTGCGCGTACTCGGCCAGCGCCGTCGCGCCGACGACCATGTTCTGCACCTTCTGGCCGGACAGGTAGAGCGCCCCGCCGGTCGAAATCTGGACGATGCCGTCGGACTCCGCCTCAGCGAAGCCGGCGATCGCCGCGTTCAGCGTCTGCGACGAGGTGACGTTGATCGCGGGGTAGGCGAAGTGCTTCTCCTTCGCGCGATCGATCATCGCGGCGTAGACGTCCGGGGTAGCAATAGGCATGTTCTCTCCTCAATGGGGTGACGTTCCCGCCCGCACTCGCCGCGGGCATCGCACCGAACGCGTCCCATTCTTCCAAAGTAGGCACTCCGGCGTCGATGTTTCGGCGCGCCTCAATCACGCCCGCGCACTGGGGCCCGCCCGATGGACGGGACACGGTCTCACAGATCGAGCGCCGTGAAGTCCACGTGGCAGCGGCCGCCGGACAGCGCCCGGACGCCCGCGTCGAGCGTGGCCGGCATGACCGTCAGGTAGTCCAGCGGGACCGAGAGCGGGGGCGCGCCCGCCGCCTCCACCACGAGCCGGTCGCTGCGCCCCCGGGCCGGGACGGCGGCCAGCCGGCCCACGGCGTCCCACGGCAGGAAGGCGTCCTCGACCTGCAGGCCCTCGCGGCCGAAGCCGAGCACGAACCCGTCGTGCACCGTCGTCAGCTCCTGCTTCGCGCGGCGCAGGTTCACCAGCGTGCGGACGAGCTGCCCCACCGGCAGCACGAGCCCGACCAGCAGGATCCACCACAGCCCGCCCAACTGGTCGCGGAAGAACCACCAGATCGCGAACGAGATGCCCACCGAGATCACCAGGGAGATGATGCGCGAGATCAGGAGCCGACGCTGCTGCGCGTGCCGCTGCACGGCGACCGCGCGGTCGTAGAACACCGGATAGTCGATCGCGCTCACGGACGCCAGCCTACCGGCTGGCCACCGCCCCTCCCCCGAGGACGCCGCCGGCGTCCGTCCGCGAGGGCCGGGCAGCGCGCCCGTCGCGCGCATGCCCAGGACGCCGTGGCGAAAACGCACCCGAGGGTCTGTTCACTAGGGACTCCGCCGCGTACAGTAGGGCGACAACTCGGGGAGGCGTCCCGCGCGGGCGGCGTCCGGGGAAGCAATCGGGGGGCCCGTCCGCCCCCGGTCCGAACGTCCGGCCCCGGCAAGGAGGGACCCCGATGCTCGATTCGATCGTCACGTGGCTCAACGAGATGCTGTGGAGCAACCCGATGATCATCCTGGTCCTGCTGGTCGGGGTGTTCTACACGGTGTGGCTCGCCGTCCCGCAGGTCCGCCGGATCGGCGACATGTTCAAGTTCCTGGTCGGCGGGGGCGACTCGTCGCAGGGCGTCTCGTCGTTCCAGTCGTTCTCGATGGCCCTCGGCGGGCGCGTCGGCGTCGGCAACATCGCCGGCGTCGCGACGGCCATCCACTACGGCGGCCCGGGCGCGATGTTCTGGATGTGGGTGACCGCGATCGTCGGCTCCGCCGTCGCCGTCATCGAGTCCTCGCTCGCCCAGGTGTGGAAGGAGGAGGTCAACGGCGAATACCGCGGCGGCCCCGCCTTCTACATCGAGAAGGGGCTGCGGTGGAAGTGGCTGGCCGTCATCTACGCCGTGGCCGGCATCTTCGCCTACACCGTGACGGGGCCGTCGATCCAGGCGTTCAACATCGCGACGTCGGCCGAGTCGGCGTGGGGCATCGACCCGCGCATCACCGGCGTCGTGATCGCCCTGCTGTTCTGCGCGGTCGTGTTCGGGGGCATGAAGCGCATCGGGGCGGTCTGCGGCATCGTCGTGCCGTTCATGGCGGTGGGCTACATCATCGTCGCGCTGGTGGTCGTCGCGATGCACGCGGAACACGTGCCCACGATGTTCCGGCTCATCTTCGCCGGGGCCTTCGGCCAGGACGCCCTGTTCGGCGGCATGCTCGGCGCGGTGATCATGTGGGGCGTCAAGCGGGCCATCTACTCGTCGGAGGCGGGCACCGGCTCGGGCGCGCAGGCGTCCGCGGCGGCCGAGGTCTCGCACCCGGTGAAGCAGGGCCTCGCGCAGGGCTTCTCCGTGTACGTCGACACCCTGTTCGTGTGCACGATGACGGGCCTGATGATCCTGGCGACCGACAGCTACAACGTCGAGGGTCCGGACGGCCAGATGATCGTCCAGTACGCGCCGGGTCTCGAGGCCGGGCCGGCGTACACGCAGGCGGCGATCGACACCTCGTTCCCCGGGTTCGGGTCGGCGTTCGTCGCCATCGCGATGTTCTTCTTCGCGTTCACGACCCTGTTGTCGTTCGGCTTCTACTCCGACACGAACGTGGCCTACCTGTTCCGGAACAGCCGGTGGGAGGTCCCGGTGAACAAGGTGGCGAAGGTGATCCTGGCCGCGTCGATCCTGCTCGGATCGTTCCGGTCGTCGGAGTTCGCCTGGGCGCTCGCCGACGTCGGCGTCGGGTTGTACACGTGGGTGAACCTGATCGCCCTCGTCCTGCTGGCGCGCGTCGGCGTCGCGGTGTATCGCGACTACGAGCGGCAGAGGCGCGCCGGCGTCGACCCGGTGTTCGATCCGGAGGCCGTCGGCATCACCAACGCGCCCCTGTGGAAAGCCATCGCCGAGCGGACGCGGTCGGCCCAGCAGGTGGGGTCGGGCTCCGGAGGCGGATCCTCACGAGGCTCGACGGCGGCGGAGTAACGGCGGACATCCGTCTCACGCCCAGCGGAGCGCCCAGTGGTACATGGCGATCGCGGCGGCGGCCCCGGCGTTGATCGAGCGGGTGGACCCGTACTGGCTGATCGCGACGACGCTCGCGCAGGCGTCCACGACCTCGTCAGTGAGCCCGGGGCCCTCCGAGCCGAAGATCAGGCAGCACCGCTCGGGCAACTCGGCGGTCTCCAGGGGCACCGAGCCCGGCAGGTTGTCGACGCCGACCGGCGTGACACCGGCGGCGTCCAGGTGCTCGAGCAGGCCGGCGACGGACTCGTGATGGTGCACGTGGAGGTAGCGGTCGGTGACCATCGCCCCGCGGCGGTTCCAGCGGCGGCGTCCGAGAATGTGGACGCCGGCCACGTTGAACGCGTTCGCCGTCCGGACGATCGACCCGATGTTGAAGTCGTGCTCCCAGTTCTGGATCGCGACGTGCAGCGGGTGGCGACGCGTGTCCAGGTCGGCGACGATCGCCTCCACGCTCCAGTAGCGGTACTGGTCGGCGACGTTGCGCCGGTCGCCGTCGGCGAGCAGCGCGGGGTCGAGGCGCGGGTCGTCCGGCCAGGGGCGCGGGTGCGGGCCGACGCCCGGGTTGCTCGTGGCAACCAGCGCGTCCTCTCCTAGGGTGTCCACGGGCCCGACGCTACCCTTGGGGACTGTGATGCTCGAACTCGCCCTCATCCCGCTGCTCCTGCCGGACTGGCTCGACCCCGCGGTGCTGATTCACAACCTCGGCAACTGGGCGCTGTGGGGCGTCGCCCTCATCATCTTCACCGAGTGCGCGATCTTCCCGGTGCTGCCGGGCGACTCGCTGCTGTTCACCGTCGGCATGTTCGTCGCGATGACGCCTCCGTCGATCACCTTCGGCACGCTGGACAAGCCGGCCGTGCTGGCGGTCTGCTGCGTCATCCTGACGATCGCGGCCGTGCTGGGCAACGTGGTCGGCTACTTCGTCGGCAAGTTCGTCTCGCCGTGGCTGTTCAAGCCGCGCGACAACTTCTTCGGCAAGATCTTCTCGGCCAAGCACCTGCTGCAGACGCAGAAGTTCTTCGAGCGCTACGGGGCGAAGGCCCTGGTGCTGGGCCGGTTCGTGCCGTTCGTGCGGACGTTCGTGACCATGGTCGCCGGCGCCGCCGGCATGAGCTTTCGCCACTTCATCACCTGGACGGCCCTGGGCGGCGTCATCTGGGCGACCGGCGTGACGGTCCTCGGCTACTTCCTCGGCACCGTCCCGTTCATCAGCCACAACATCGACGCGGTGCTCGTGCTGATCGTGCTCGTCTCCGTCCTGCCGATGGTCGCCGAGTACCTGCTCGAGAAGCGCCGCACCAAGGCCGCCGCCGAGCCGGAGGCCTGAGCGGGGCCCGGCGGTGCAGATCGACCGCACGTCGCCGCTGCCGTTCTACGCGCAGCTGAAGCAGATCCTGCTCGCCGACATCGCGGAGCGCGGGCTCGTCCCCGGGGACCGTTTCCGCAGCGACCACGAGATCGCCGACCGGTTCGGGGTCTCGCGCAGCGTCGTCCGGCAGGCGCTCGCCGAACTGGAGGCCGACGGCGTCATCGAGCGCAGCAAGGGCCGCGGCACGTTCATCGCCCGGCAGAAGGTCGGCGAAGGCCTCGCGCGCTCGCTGCGCGGGCTCCACGAGGACGCCGCCCTCCGCGGCTCGCAGGTCACGTCCACGGTGCTGCGGCAGGAGGTCGTGCCGGCGCCCCCGGCCGTCGGATCGCGGCTCGGGCTCGCGCAGGACGCCTCGGTCGTCGTCATCGAGCGGCTCCGCCGCCGACGGGGACCCGTGGGTGCACACGACGACGTGGCTGCCGTCGGCGCTGGTCCCGGGCCTGGAGACGTTCGTCGCCTACCACCGCGGCGACCGCAGCCGGTTCGACGTCGCGATCGGCGGCAGCCAGCCCGGCGTGGTCATGGTGCCCCACGCGACCGGCGAGGCGTCCGGGTAGCGACAGAGAGGACGCCTCGGGCGTCCGGATGCGCGGCTCGGCCGCGTTAGACCCCCACCGCGCCCAGGGCGACCAGCAGGACGACGCACAGCGCGATCTCGATCAGCCCCAACTGCATCGGACGCAGCCCCGGACGCCTCCGCGGCACCGCCCATGCACGGGCGACCGTCACGGCGAAGAACGCCGCCCACCACGCCGACGCCCACCCGGACGCCCACCCGAGGGCCGCGATCGCCAGCCAGGCGACGTGCCAGCCGACCGAGACGCGCGCGAACCGGGCGTTGCCGCGCTCCCGGATGTTCGACTTCACGTACAGCACCGTGCCCCCGAAGTAGCCGAAGACCAGCGCGGCGCAGGCCGCGGCGTCCGTCACCAGGGGGCTGCCCCAGGGCAGCCCGAGCGGGGACGTCCACCCGACGACCAGTACCAGCAGGGACGCCGCCGCCGTCGTCAGCAGGCCGCCGATCGTCGCCCGCTCCCGCCGGCGGGACGCCAGCCAGAGCGCGGGCACGAGCAGGCAGGCGTACACCGGCACCCAGGCGAGGACGGTCCACCCGGCCAACCAGAGGGTGACCAGGCCGAACGCCGCCGAGACCGCCGCGCACACCAGCAGGGGACGCCCCAGCCGCCCCCGCCGGGCGGGCGCGGCCTTCAGCCACGTGGACGCTGCGTTGAACGCGAAGTAGCCGGCCAGCCAGAAGCCGAACAGGGGGTACGCGAACGCCGGGACGCCCGCGCCGTCGTGCACGCGCACCAGCAGTCCCGCCAGGTACGGCACGACGAGCATCGCCCAGGCCCCGTGCTGCTTCGGCACCCACGCGGGCATGCGGCGGCTCATCGGGCGGTGGTCCGCGTGACCAGGTAGCTGCGGTCGCGGGCGACGATCTCGGAGGGCCCGACGTCGCGCCGCAGCCACCCGAGGTAGGGCAGGTGGGCGTTGAACACGAGCCACAGTTCGCCCCCAGGCACCAGGACGCGGCCCGCGTCGGCGATCATCGCCACCGTCGGAGTGGAGTCCTTGTCGGTGCCGCGGTGGAAGGGCGGGTTCGACACGATCAGGTCGGCGGAGGCGTCCGGGACGCCGGCGAGCCCGTCGTCGCGCCGCACCTCCACGGTGAGCCCGTTCTCGGACGCCGTCGCCGCGGCCGACGCGACGGCCGCGCGGGAGGCGTCCAGGGCCACCACCTCGTCGCCGGCGCGCGCCCGGGCCGCCGCGAGCACGCCCGTGCCGCACCCGAGGTCGATCGCGCGCCCGCGGCGCTCGTCGGGGAGGTTGCGCAGCAGCAGGCGCGTGCCCGCGTCCAGCGCGGTGGGGCTGAACGCGCCGCCGTGGGCGACGACGGTGAGGCCCCACTCGTCCAGCCGGTGCCGGCGCGGCCAACGCGCCGGCGTGGCGGTCGGGCCGGAGGCGTCCAGAACCCGGCACTTCTGCCGGCCCAGGCTCGCCCGGACGCCCGCGTACGAGCGCCCCAGCACCTCGTTCTGCGTCCGGGTCATGTGCTTCACGCGCCCGCCCGCGACCACGCGCGGCACCCCGGACGCGGCGAGCGCCTGGGCGTACTCCTCCAGCGCGCCCAGGGACTTCGGCAGGCGCAGCAGGGCGACGTCCACGCCGGCGAGGCCGGCGTCCAGGGAATCGAGCACCCGGACGCCCACCGGCAGCGCCCGCTCGTCGCGGACGTCGTCGCACACGGCACGCACGTCGTGCCCCGCGTCCAGGAGGGACGCCGCGAGCGCCCCCGCGCGGTCGTCGACGACCAGCACGGCAGCGCCCCTCGCCAGGGCGGCCTCATCGACGATGAGGGCCGCGACCGGGTCGAGGGGCGCGCGTGCGGACGAATGCTCGGGCCTGAGCACCGCGCTAGCTGGACGGCGGGGTGTAGCTGCCCTGCTGCGGGTTCTGCCCCTGCTGGCCCTGGCCGGGCTGCTGGTTGCCCTGGTTCGGCTGGGGCGCGTAGTTCGGCTGGTCGAACTGCTGGCCGGACGCCGGCTGGTTGTAGTCGCGGGCGTCGTAGGCCTGCGGGTTCGGCAGCGAGTCGCCGCGACCCTGCTCAACCTGGGGGGCCGACTCGCGCGGACGCTCCTGCTCACGATCGCCGCGGTAGCTGATCTCGCCGAAGTTCACGTCGGGGGCGCGGCGCACCTCGGGGTCGTTCACCTCGAAGTACGTGGCCTTCTCGAACTTGAACGTGTTCGCGATCATGTTGCTCGGCACCGACTCGATGCGCGTGTTGTAGTTGCGCACGTTCGCGTTGTAGAAGCGGCGGCCCGCGGCGATGCGGTCTTCGGTCTCGGTCAGCTCGCGCTGCAGCTCGAGGAAGTTCTGGTTGCTGCGCAGCTCGGGGTACGCCTCGACGCTCACCATCAGGTTGCGCACCGCGCCGGTGAGCTGAGCCTCGACGTTGGCGCGCTGCTCGCTCGGGATCTCACCGCCCTGGCTCGCCAGTTGCTGCGCCTGCGTGCGCAGCCGCGTGACCTCTTCGAGCGTGTTGCGCTCGTGGGCGGCGAACGCCCGCACGGTCTCGATCAGGTTGGGGATCAACTCGTAGCGGCGGTTCAGCTCGACGTCGACCTGACGCCACGACTCCTGAATCATGTTGCGCTGGCGTACGAAGCCGTTGTACGCGCTCAGCGCCCACACGCCGCCGGCGACGACGAGGACGACGAGGATCAGCAAGATGAAGCCGAAGACCTCCATGGGCGGGCTCTCCTTCGTTAGGTTGCGGGCCCCAGCCTAGTCGGCGCCGCGGCCAGCGACGACTCAGGACGCCGCCGCCCGGCCCGGATCAGGCCAAACCGAGATCGGTCAGGGAAAACGCCGCCCGGTACGCCAGGCCCTCGGCCTCGATCTTCTCGCGGGCGCCCGTGTCGCGGTCGACGATCACGGCGACCCCGACGATGTCGCCGCCCGCCTCGCGGACGGCCTCGACCGCGGTGAGCACCGACCCGCCGGTCGTGGAGGTGTCTTCGACGACCAGCACCGGACGCCCCGCGACCTCGGTGCCCTCGATGCGGCGCTGCAGGCCGTGAGACTTCGACTCCTTGCGCACCACGAACGCGTCGAGCCGCTCGCCCGCCGCGGCCCCCGCGTGCAGCATCGCCACCGCCACCGGGTCGGCGCCGAGCGTGAGGCCGCCCGCCGCCTCGAACTCCCAGTCGGAAGTCAGGTCGCGCATCACCCGGCCGACCAGGGGCGCCGCAGCCCCGTCGAGGGTGACGCGGCGGAGGTCGACGTAGTAGTCCGCCTCTTTCCCGGACGCCAGCGTCACCCGCCCCCGAACGACGGCCAGGTTCTTGATGTGCTCGACGAGTTCGCTGCGATCCGACATGGCCCGCAGCTTAGTCAAGGTCGCGCCGCTGGAGCGGGACGCCCGGGGCTGATCACGTTCTCGGACGCCCCCGGGCCAGCCGAGGTGATCGGCGCGTCGCCCGTGTCCGGGGCGGCCTGAAACGCTGCAGGCGTTTCG
>NZ_JBDHZL010000081.1:0-11506 GCF_039811905.1 Nigerium sp.
ATGTCATAATGTGCATTATCGGACAACAGATGGTTTGTGTGTATTCCTCCTTCGTGACCGTCCCGTGTCAGCCCAAGCGCCTCGTGATATCCACCGTTGTGTCCACCGACTCGCGTGCGTGACGAGTCCAGGTGCAGGGCAAGCGTCTCGACGCACACCACCTGATCCCCGACCTCCGTCTTGACCACGCCCAGTGGCTTCCAGCCCGCTGAAGCCGACGCTTGACCAACCAACCAATAGCCTTTAGGCCTATCGCTTGAGGTCAGGCTCCCCCTTTTGAGTTACTTGGCGGTTTCTCGACGCTAACCCCAAGTACCCTCTCGACATGAATGTGAATAGGGGATTCAGATTCGGCATCGACGGCAACGACAACCAGCAGGATGCAGTGGCATGGGCACAAGGCAACGTCGACGAGATGCTGGCGTGGCGCGAGAAACTCCCGTCCTGGGAGCAGCTAGCTCAACCAGGATCACAACTCGAGATGCTACTAGAAGAGCTGCCGTCCTTCCCGCCGGTCGACCTGCGCCTTACGCTGGATCACGCGCTTGAGACTGCCTTCGTCTTCCTCGACGAGATCGGCCGTATCACGCGGCAGCAACAACCGAGTTCCCCTCCGGTCGTCTTGTCAGACTTCCGAGGTGCGCTCTTGGCAAGCGCTCGAGTCCACTACGCTCTGCTTCCTGACGTGCACGGTCCCAGTCGTCAAGAACGGGCGCTAAAGGTCATGCGTCAAGAGGCCAACAGTCTCGCCCAGCTCTACGAGCAGGCCGCGTCACTCAGGGAGGCGGGGTTCTGCAACCTGCCGCCCGAGCCGGATGTGCAAGCAAGCCTGCGTGCAATTAGACGGCTGCGTGCCAATGGGAATCCGCCGCCGCGAGACGCAAACATGCTCCGCGAAGTCGCAGCGATGATGGACCAAATACCCATCCAACAAGGTGGCTTCCCAGGCATCAAGCACGAATTGGTCGCGACGTTCAACGTGTCAAGCGGGATCGTCCACGGATACGGGTGGCCCGGTCTACTCTGGCAAATCGGCGATCTGCCCATTGATGCGCCCCAGAATTTTCTTCTCGGAAGTATCCTTGCGCACAACGCTCACCGCCTCGTGCTCGAAACTGCGGGTCTGGATGCTTCGTAGACTCAAGCGCCAGGCAGGGCCCTTCCAGAGATTGACACATTGCAGATGGCGTTTGGATCAGATTCCCTGACAACGAGTCGTCACCCCGTAGCCCCTCCGCCGAGGTGCGACAACTCTCTTTTCACCGGGCAGGCGTCGCACTCGTAGGAATGCTCGCATTGGGCGCGCGGTGTCCTCTACTCCTCGTCTCCCAGCGCGAAGTGCTCCGAGAGCTTATTCAGCGTGAACTCCTGACGAAGCTTGCCGGCGCTGTTCTGGTTGGCGAACATGCCTTTTTCCCAGAACGCCTCTTCGCGAGGGCTGCTGGCGATCCATTCGACCGGGATCGCGTATTCGGCGTCCTCGTCGCTGTCGGTCTCAGGAGACGAGCCATGACGGTAGCGGCCAGAGAGCGGTAAGTCGCGCAACGGCGTCCAGTCACCGTTCACCCGAACATTTGCCTCGTCGAAGCGATGTGCGGGACCCAGGGTCTCGCCGACGGCTACGTACCCGGCCTTGGGGATGTAGACGTTGACGCGTGCACCTGTCGGCACGGAGCGCAGCGAGCGGGAGTACCAGCCGCCGCCTCCCGCTGAGACGAAGCCAAAACGGCGGCCGTCTACCCACTGGCGTCCACCCTCATACTCGCCGAAGGAAACGAACCAGTCTCGCCCGTTCCAGTCGGCGCGCTTCCCCTTCTTGATCGTGCCTGGCCTCGATGTTCCCTCCCCTGGTTCGGCCAGCCATGAACGAGCCAGGTACCGGCGGTCATTGTCCTCCAGGTGAGCAAAGAACACGGCGTTGATGGGGACGCCGAACGTCCGAAGATAGGTCACGATGCGCTCGGAGCTGTCGTCCAGTTTGGTGGCCACGATGGTGAGCTGCAATTCGGCGTTCAACTCGTCGGGAGGCGGAGTATCGAACGTGTCGGCGAAGGCCGCTTCGAAAGGTGCGCCGAGGTGCTTGTGGGCGATGTCGATCAGGTCGTCGCGTGTGAGTGTGCCGGCCCACGAGCCATAGTCAAGTATTTGGGCGACCACCTCGCGAGGAGTTTTGTCACGCTTGAGTTCGAGAACGTGGACCGCGCCGTCGGCGTCCAGCGCCAGCAAGTCGATGTACTTGTTGTAGGGCGTGCGAACCTGGCGTCCAATCACGAGCAAAGGGGCGCCCAAGAGCGAAGGGTCCTTCTCGAGGAAGTCCTCCAGCATCGCCTCCGTGGGCAGCGCGCTCGTCACGATCCGCTGGGGCTTTTCGCCGTCGATCCTCCACAGGCCCATCTCTATCGGCATGCGACAAGTGTCGCATAACCACCAACGCGCCCAGCCAAACCGCGTTCCACTGGACCTGCCGGGGCCGCGCCTGGGCGACCAAGAGGGCGACAGACGCCCCGAGGGAATTGCCGACCAAGGCGAGCGGCGGCGCCGTGCAAGAAGACGACGGTCGGCTGGTCCGCCGGCGACGCCTCCGCCGAGCCCGAACTCACCGAACCGCTCGGCGGGCCTGCAACAGCGAGGCCCCGGTGCGCTGGCGGTAGCGCTTCATCGCCTCCACGACCCGCCGCTGAGCGACGAGATCGGCCTCGTCGGCGCTCAGCGGGGCCAGCGGCGTCCGGGGGTCTTCGACCGGATCCTTCCGCACCAGCATCGTCAAGTAGGACGCCGCCCCCGCCAGCAGCGCGAGCCCGGCCACCGCGCACACCCACGCCGGCAGCGTCGCCACCGGCTGCGGCAGGAGAACCCCCGCCAGCACCGTCACCGCTAGTGCGAGGGCCAGCGCCACCGGGAGGGCCGCCCGGTTCTTGCTCCGCACGAGCGCCGAGAAGGTCTGGGCGATCACCCAGCAGGTCACCGCCAGCACGAGGATCGCCACCGGGGCGCCGAGCCGGATCGGCACCTCGCCACCCCAGCTCGTCGCCGCGCTCAGCACTCCCCCTGCGCCCAGATACCCGGCGACACCCACGAGGATCGCGCCGATGACCGAGCGCCGATCGAGTGCGCGCTCCCGCGGCAGGACGCTCTCCGCATAGGCGCGCGGGTCGCCGAACGCCTCCTGCGGCGTCTGCCCCGAGTCGGCCACGTGCGCCTCCACCTCGGCGAGCGCCTCGCCGGTCTGTGCCCCGTCGGCGCCGCGGAGGCGCAGCTCGGCGGCGAAACGGCTGAGCCAGCCGTCGGTCGTGGCCGGGTCGACGGTGATCGGCTTGTCCGTCATGAGGTGCTCCTTGAGGGTGAGAGAAAGCGGCTCGTCAGCTCGGCGAACTGACGCCACTCGTCCGAGAGGGTGGCGACCCGCTGGTGCCCCAGCGGGGTGAGCTCGAAGAACTTGCGCCCCGGGCCCCCGTCGCCGGCCGCCCAATGCGTGGTGACCAGCCCGGACGCCTCCAGCCGCGTCAGCAGCGGGTACAGCGTGCCGCCCTTGATCTCCCCATAGCCGGACTCCCCCAGCCGCTGGGCGATCGCGTAGCCGTAGCTCGGCCCATCGGACAGCACGCGGAGCACCGAGACCTCCAGCACTCCCCGGAGCCATTCGCCGGGCCAACTCTTCGAATCCACGACTAGAGAATAGCACCAACTAGTTTGTCGCGCTATCTAGTGGCCCGGGTCAGCGGCCGGGTCGGAGCGCTCCCGGGCTAGGAAGTGCTGCAGGTTTCCGGCTGAGTATTGTCCCGGCCGATCATGAGTGCTGATACCTGTCCCCAGCTGCGCTCCCGTCGCTGACAGCGCGCGCGGGCGTCAACGGTGCCGGTAGATCTCGCGCCGATGTCCGACGGCGAGCACCAGAACGACCAGGACGCCGTCATCGATGTCGTAGATGATGCGGTAGTCACCTGTGCGAACGCGCCACTCGCCGCCGCCGCCGCCGATCAGCTTCTTCGCGCCGGGCGGACGTGGTTCGCGCGCCAGCAATTCGATCGCCGCTTGGACGCGTCGGCGAGCGGGCCCCTCGAGCTTCCGCAACTGCCGTGCCGCGGCGGGGCTGACGGCGATGTCATAGGTCATGCGAGGCCGAGATCGGCTTTCACCTGCTCCCACGGGATGGTGCCGGCCTCGGCAATCTCGGAGCGGGCCTTGCGGGCCGCCTCGGCGTCGGCCAAGTCTTCGGCGGCCTCGAGCAACCGATCGAGATCGTCGGCATCGATCACGGCGGCGACGCGCTGACCCCGCCGCGTCAAATAAACGGGATCATGACGAACGCGGGCATCATCGACAACATCGGCAAGGCGGGCGCGGGCCGCGGTGACGGAGATCTCGGGCATGTGCACAGTATGCGTCGAGAGCGCTGAAATGTACATCTGAGAGAGTGGTGTGCAACCCGTCGGAGCACGCCATACTTTCATCGCGTCGGGCGTACGACCGGCCCCTGACGAGCAACGACGGGAGTCCCATGGGAGCGCTGGAGTTGGTGATCGCGCTCGGCTGCGCGATCGTGGCGGGCGAGGTCATCGCGCGCCGGTTCACCCTGCCGACGCCGATCGTGCTCGTCGCGGCCGGGCTGGGGCTGGCCGCGCTGCCGTTCGTCGGCACGGTCGAACTGCCGGCCGAGGTGGTGCTCGTGCTCTTCCTGCCGGTGCTGCTGTTCTGGGAGAGCCTCACGATGTCCGCGCGCGAGATGCGCCGGTACATCCGCGGCATCACGCTGACCGGCGTCCTGCTGGTGATCGTGACGGCCGCCGCCGTCGCGGTCGTCGGGCACGCGCTGGGGCTGGCGTGGGGCACCGCGTGGATCATCGGCGCCGCCGTCGCCCCGACGGACGCCACGGCCGTCGCCGCCATGGGCCGCGGCCTGCCCCGCCGGACGATGGTCATCCTGCGCGCCGAGAGCCTCATCAACGACGGCACGGCGCTCGTCATCTACGCGCTCGCCGTCGGTCTCGTCACCGGCGAGGAGACCCTGTCCGCCGTGCACGTGGCGAGCCTGTTCACGGTGTCGTTCTTCGGCGGCATCCTCATCGGACTGGCCGCCGGCTACGGCATCTTCGCGCTGCGCCGGCGCGTGCACGACCCGATGGTGAACAACGTGATCCTGTTGCTGACGCCGTTCGTGGTGTACTTCCTGGCCGAGGAGGTCCACGCGTCCGGCGTGCTGGCCGTCGTCACGTGCGGCCTGCTGTGGGCGCGCATCTCCCCCGCCGTCGTATCGGCGTCCGCGCGGCAGCGGGCCACGCCGTTCTGGAGCCTGACGACGTTCGTGCTGAACGGCGCCCTCTTCGTCCTGATCGGGCTCGAGTTGCCGGTCGCGGCCGGCGGCCTGGTCGGGTCGGGCATCGGCACGGCGATCCTCGTCACGGTCGCCGTGCATCTCACCACGATCGTGACGCGGTTCCTGTTCCTCGTGGTGAGCGCGTACCTGATCCGGCTGCTGGACAGACGTCCGTCGCAGCGCGCCCTGAGGACCACCAACCGAGCCCGCGCCGTGAGCGCTGTCGCCGGCTTCCGGGGCGCCGTGTCGCTGGCTGTGGCCCTGTCGGTGCCGGCGACCCTCGCCGGCGAGGCGTTCCCGGCGCGCGACATGATCGTGTTCGTGACGGCCGGCGTCGTCGTGAACACGCTGCTGTTCCAGGGGCTGGCGCTCCCCTTCGTGATCCGGTGGGCCGGGCTCCCCGAAGACCACTCGGCGCGCGACGAGCTCGAGGCCGCCACCCGGGCCGCCGACAGCGAGGCCCTCGCCGCCCTCCCCGAGCTGGCCGACGAGCTCGGGGTCGGCGACGCGACCGTCGATCGCCTCCGCCGCGAGTACGCCGACCGGCTCGCCGAGTCGTGCCACGACCAGACCACGTCGGGCGAGGCGTCCACCACCTACGGACGCCGCCGCGAGGCCGAGCTGCGCCTCGCCCTGCTCTCCCACCAGCGCTCGACCGTCATCCGGCTGCGCGACGAGGGGCGCATCGACGACGCGGTGCTGCGGCAGCTGCAGGCGCGCCTCGACCTGGAGGAGATCCGCCTCTCCGGCGGCCCCGTCGTCGAGTGATCCTGCCCGGACGCCGCGGGTGCGGCTGGGCGCGCCCCGGCGTCCGACATGACCCGAATCGGTCGACCCTCACTCCCCCACGTAGGCCGCCAGGTACTCGCCCGTGAGGGTGGACCGCGCGGCGACCAGGTCGGCCGGTGTGCCGGTGAAGACGACGCGGCCGCCGTCGGTGCCGGCCCCCGGCCCGAGGTCGATGATCCAGTCCGCGTGGGCCATCACCGCCTGGTGATGCTCGATGACGATCACGGACTTGCCCGCGTCCACCAGCCGGTCGAGCAGCCCGAGCAACTGCTCCACGTCGGCCAGGTGCAGCCCCGTCGTGGGCTCGTCGAGCACGTAGATCGACCCCTTCGCCCCCATCTCCGCGGCCAGCTTGAGCCGCTGCCGTTCCCCGCCCGACAACGACGTCAGCGGCTGCCCGATCGTCAGATACCCCAGGCCCACGTCGGCGAGGCGCGTCAGGATCGCGTGGGCCGCCGGCGTCCGGGCGTCGCCGGAGCCGAAGAACTCCGCCGCCTGCGTGACCGGCATCGCGAGTACCTCGCTGATGTCGCGCCCTCCGAGCCGGTACTCCAACACCGACGCCATGAACCGCTTGCCCTCGCACTCTTCGCAGGTGGTCGCGACCGACTCGAAGAAGCTCAGCTCGGTGTAGGTCACGCCCGCGCCCTTGCAGGTGGGGCACGCCCCCTCGGAGTTCGGGCTGAACAGGGCGGGCTTCACCTTGTTCGCCTTCGCGAACGCCTTGCGGATCGGGTCGAGCAGGCCCGTGTAGGTGGCCGGGTTGCTGCGGCGCGACCCCTTGATCGGGGCCTGGTCGATCGTGACGACGCCGTCGCGGCCCTCGACCGACCCGGCGATCAGCGAGCTCTTGCCCGACCCGGCCACGCCGGTGAGCACGGTGAGGACGCCGAGCGGAATGTCCACGTCCACCCCCTGCAGGTTGTGCGTGGACGCCCCGCGGATCTCCAGCGCGCCCGCCGGGGCGCGCACGGCGTCCTTCACGCGCGCGCGGTCGTCGAGGTGTCGCCCGGTGAGCGTGCCACTGCCGCGAAGCCCGGCGACCGTGCCCTCGAAGACGATCTCGCCGCCCGCGGTGCCCGCGCCCGGGCCGAGGTCGACGACGTGGTCGGCGATCGCGATCATCTCGGGCTTGTGCTCGACGACGAGCACGGTGTTGCCCTTGTCGCGCAGCTGTTGCAGCAGGTCGTTCATGCGCGCGATGTCGTGCGGGTGCAGCCCGATGCTGGGCTCGTCGAACACGTAGGTCACGTCGGTCAGCGACGACCCGAGGTGCCGGATCATCCGCGTCCGCTGAGACTCCCCGCCCGAGAGCGTGCCCGCCGGACGATCGAGGCTCAGGTACCCCAGCCCGATCTCCACGAACTTGTCGAGCAGCAGCCGCAGACCCTTCAGCAGCGGCTCGACCTGGGGCAGGTCGAGCCCGCGCACCCAGGCGGCGAGCTCGGTGATCTGCAGGGAGCAGGCGTCCGCGATGCTGACGCCGCCGATCGTGGACGTCCGCGCCCCCTCGGCCAGCCGGGTGCCCTCGCACTCGGGGCACGTCTGGAACGTGATCGCCCGCTCGACGAACGCGCGGACGTGCGGCTGCATCGCCTCCGGATCCTTGCTGAGCATCGATTTCGTGATCTTCGGGATCAGCCCCTCGTAGGTCAGGTTGATGCCCTCGACCTTGATCTTCGTCGGCTCGCGGTACAGCAGGTCGTGCAGCTCCCGCTTCGTGTACCGGCCGATCGGCTTGTCGGCGTCGAAGTAGCCCGACCCCTTGTAGATGCGGCCGTACCAGCCGTCCATCGAGTAGCCCGGGATCGTGAGCGCGCCCTCGTTGAGCGATTTTCCGGCGTCGTAGAGCGCGGTCAGGTCGAAGTCGCTCACCGACCCGCGGCCCTCGCAGCGCGGGCACATGCCGCCCGTGCGCGTGAACGTCGCCTTCTCGGCCTTCGTCTTCGCCCCGCGCTGCACCGTGATCGCGCCCGACGCGCTCACGCTGGCCACGTTGAACGAGTACGCGCTGGGCGGCCCGATGTGCGGCTCGGCGACCCGGCTGAACAGGATGCGCAGCATCGCGTTCGCATCCGTCGCCGTGCCGACCGTGGACCGGGGATCGCCGCCCATGCGCTGCTGGTCGACGATGATCGCCGTGGTCAGGCCGTCCAGAAAATCCACGTCGGGACGCGGCAGCCGCGGCATGAACCCCTGGACGAACGCCGAGTACGTCTCGTTGATGAGCCGCTGGCTCTCGGCCGCGATCGTGTCGAACACCAGCGAGCTCTTGCCCGAGCCCGACACCCCCGTGAACACCGTGAGCCGCCGCTTCGGCAACTCCAGGGACACGCCCTTGAGGTTGTTCTCCCGCGCCCCCTGCACCCGGATCAGGTCGTGGCTGTCGGCGACGTGCGTCATGAGTCTCCTTCGTCGAGCACCTGCGCGCCGAGCCTAAACGGTGCGGGTGACAAAACGACGATCCTCGCGGCGGCGTCGTGGTCAGCCCTCCGGGGGGCGGGGTCGGGCGGACGCCTCGTCGCGGGCCGGCGCGCTGAGCGCGCCGTCGAATCGGCGGCGGACGGCGGCCGCGAGGCTGTCGACGTCCCGGACGCCGCGGGCGTCCACGCCCAACCGGGACGCCGTCTGCAGCACGAGCGGCTGGCGCAGCCGGGCCTCTCCGACGAGGGCGGCGTCCGAGAGCACGTCGCCCGGGGGGCCGCTGACCGCGGCGCCTCGCCGCAGGACGGCGACGGCGTCCGCCCACGCCAGCGCGAAGTCGACGTCGTGGGTGGCGATGACGACGGTCGTCCGTGCGGCGAGCATGGCCTCCAGCGCGCCGACCATCTCGTCGACGCCCTGCGGGTCGAGGCCCGCGGTCGGCTCGTCGAGCAGCATCACGCACGGGCGCATCGCCAGCGCCCCCGCGATCGCCACCCGCTTGCGCTGCCCGAACGACAGCTCGTGGATGGGGCGGTCGGCCAGGTCCTCGATGGAGAGCACGGCGAGGGCGTCCTCGACGCGGGCGCGCACCTGCTCCTCGGGGAGCCCGAGGTTCAGCGGCCCGAACGACACGTCGCGGAACACGTCGGCGGCGAAGAGCTGGTCGTCGGGGTTCTGCGCGACGAGCTGGACGACCTGTCGGTGCTCCCGCAGCCCGCGTCGCCCGTAGTCGGTGGGCACATCGTCCACGAGCACCGCGCCGGCGGCGGGCCGCTGGGCGCCCGACAGAGTTCGCAGCAGCGTCGTCTTGCCCGACCCGTTCGCGCCGAGCAGGGCGAGGCGGCGTCCGCTCGGGACGTCGAGGTCGAGCCCCTGCAGCACGGCCCGCCCCTCGAAAGAGACCCCCAGCCCGCGCGCCGCGAGATGGCGATGGCTCACCGGACGACCTCCCACGCGACGCTCACCGCGACGAGCGTCGCGAGCCCGGCCACGCTCAGCGCGAGGAACGCCCCCGAACGGCGCCGGGGTCGCTCCAGCGTCACGAGGGTGTCGGTGTAGCCGCGCCCGGTCAGACCCTCCTCGAGCCGGCGGGCGCGGTCCCACGCGCGCAGGAACAATGCGGACGCCCCCATGCCGGCCGAGCGCATGGTCGTCCGACGGTTGACCATGCCGAGGCGCGCCCCCTGGGCGTCCCGGACGGCGTACGCGCTTTCGAGCAGCCCGAACGTGAACCGGTACACCAGCGCGGCGATCTCGACCAGCGGCGCCGGGACGCGGGCGCGCCGGCAGGCCGAGAACAGGTCCACCATCGGGGTCGAGCACGCGAGCGTGAACATCGCCAGCACGGCCGCGAGCGCCCGGACGGCCAAGTGGCCGGCCATGGCCGTGCCCTCCGGCGTGACGGCCAGCCGGACGCCGGCGTCCCAACTGACGCTCACCGCGACGGTCGCGACGCCGATCGCGATGGAGACGAGCGGCAGCCACAGGATGCGCCCCAGCCGGGCCGCCCCCACGTCGATCGGCCCGAGCAGCAGGGCGAGGCACACGACGACGATCGCGGCGTCCCCCGGCAGCGGCGGCAGCGACACGGCCGCGACCAGCAGCCCCAGGCTGAGGACGCCCTTGTCGCGCACCGAGCGCGTCCGCCACGGGCTGGACCAGGCCGCGCGGTCGAGGGCCAAGCCGTGGCTCATCGCGGCCCGGGTGGGCCGGCATGCTCGTCCGCGGCCCCTTCTTGGACGCCGAGCGCGCGCTCCGCGCGGCGGCGTCCCCACAAGGCGCCCACGGCGAAGCCGAGCACACAGCCGCCGATCGCGGCCTGGAGCGCGAAGAGACCTGACTCGACCTCCCCGGACGCCGGCTCGAACAGCGGCGTGAACCACTGCCGGTAGCCGGGGTGGGCCTCCTGGATGGCGCTGGTCGCCGAGGAGTCGGTCCCGACGAACCCCTCCTCCCCGGTGGAGCGCGCGCTGCCGAGGGTGAAACTGAGGGCGAAAATCACGACGAGGGCGACCACGAGCGCCCACGTGACGAGGGTCTTGCGACGAGTGTTCTTCATCACGCCACCGCCTGGTTCGCGCGCGGCTTCAGGACGCCCAGCTTGACCAGCTCGGGGTGCGCGACGTCGCGCAGCAGCCGGAACACCAGCACCCCGAGGACGCCCTCGGCGAGGGCCAGCGGGACCTGCGTCAGGGCGAACACGCCCAGGAACTTCGCGAGCGAACCGGCCAACCCCGAGACCGGATCGGGGAACGCGATGGCGAGCTGCGCCGACGTGACGCAGTAGGTGGACAGGTCGGCGAAGGCGAGCGCCAAGAAGACGCCGACGTTGGCGTTCCAGCGCAGCCGCTTGGCCAGGACCCAGAACGCGTACCCCACCCAGGGGCCGACGATGCCCATGCTGAAGACGTTCGCGCCGAGCGTCGTGATGCCGCCGTGCGCGAGCAGCAGGGCCTGGAAGATCAGGACCACCGACGACAGGAACGCCATCACGGGTGGGCCGAACAGCACCGCCCCTAGTCCGGTGCCGGTCGGGTGCGACGAGCTGCCCGTGACCGAGGGCAGCTTGATCGAGGAGAGCACGAACGTGAACGCGCCGGCGGCGGCGAGCAGCAGCCGCGATTCGGGGTGCTCGCGCGACTCGGCGATCACGCGCCGGGCGCCGTGGATGACGAACGGCGCCGACACCGCGTACCAGGCGACGCAGTGGGTGACGGGGAGGAATCCTTCTGCGATGTGCATCGCGTTCCCTTTCTAGGAGACATGGGCCTAAGGAACCGTCTTTCGATGCACGTATCTGACTTCCCCGGATCGTTTCCGGGGTCACAGTGGCCCGTCCGTCCCGGATTTTCACCGGGTTCCGCGCACGAAAGGCACCCCTGAGTCTGTCACAGATGCGGGACGCCCGCGTCGATTCCGCGGTGCCCGGGACGACGTCTGCCGCGGGGTGAGTGCGTTTCTACCTGACGTTCTCCACAC
>NZ_JBDHZL010000082.1:0-11497 GCF_039811905.1 Nigerium sp.
CGACGCGGAGGGCGCGGCTGCCGGCGCGGGTGCCGGTGCGGCCGCCGGGGCCGCGGAGGCCGAGCGCTGGGCGCGACGGTTGGCGTCCAGGGAGGCCTGGGCCTGCGCGAGCTGCGCCTGGGCCTGCAGCAGCGAGAGGCGCAGCGGGCCGTCGTCGACGGCCGCGAGCGGTTGCCCGGGGCTCACGCGGTCGCCGACCTTGACGTAAACCGACGCGACGGTCGAGGGGGTGTCGAAGGTGAGCTTGGACGTGTTCGTCCGCTCGACCTCGCCGCTCGCGACGAACCGTTGCTCGACGTCGCCGCGCGCGGCCGGCGCGGTGACGTACGCCTGGGTGACCGGGCGGTGCGCCACGCCCCACGCGATCGCGCCCACGACGAGGGCGAGCACGACGACGACCGGCAGCACGCGGGTGAGCAGTTTCTTCTTCATCACTCACTCCTCAGCGCGTCGATGGGCGCCATCTTCGCCGCGCGCGAGGCGGGGTACACGCCCGCGACGAGCCCGATCGTCAGCGAAACGGCGAGGGCGATGAGGGTCGCGCTCGGGGAGAACACGACGCTGAACCCGAGCAGCGGGGTGAGCAGCAGGGCGCCCGACAGGCCCACGAGGACGCCGATGAGGCCGCCCAGCAGCCCCAGGATCGCCGCCTCGACGAGGAACTGCCGCCGGATCAGCGCCGGCGTCGCCCCGAGCGCCTTGCGCAGCCCGATCTCGCGGACCCGCTCGGACACGCTGACCAGCATGATGTTCATGACCCCGATGCCGCCGACGAGCAGCGAGATGCCCGCGATGCCGCCCAGCAGCGTCGTCAGGACGCTCGTCATGGAGTCGGCGGCGGCCATCAGCGCCTGGAACGTCATGATGGAGAAGTCGGCGTCGCCGGGCGTCGTGCCGTGGTTCGCCCCGATCGCCCGCTCGATCTCCTGATAGGCCGACGAGATGGAGTCCTTGTCGCGGGCGGCCACGTAGATCGCGTTGATCGAGCGCGTGTTGCCCGTCGCCATGCGCGCCGCGTACGTCGACAGCGGCACGAGCACCGTGTCGTCGTCGTTCGACATCGAGCTCGTGCCGACCGAGGCCAGCACC
The DNA here is from genome assembly GCF_039811905.1 of Nigerium sp. Lineage (NCBI taxonomy): Bacteria > Bacillati > Actinomycetota > Actinomycetes > Propionibacteriales > Propionibacteriaceae > Nigerium > Nigerium sp. The sequence continues at coordinate 1,090 of NZ_JBDHZL010000082.1, forward strand.
CCGACGACGGTGAACGTCTGGCTGTTGACCGTGATCCGCTGCCCGATCGCCGGGCGATCGTTGAAGAGCTGCGCCGCCGTCGTCGGCCCCAGCACCGCCACGGACGCGCCCGCGGACGCCTCGGCGTCGCTGAAGAACCGGCCGTCGGCCAGCGTCCGCGACCGGACGGGCGCCCACTGCGTCGACGTGCCGACCACCTGGGTCGACCAGTTCTCCGTGCCGGCCTGCAGCGCCCCCCGCGTCGTCACGATGGGGGCGACCCCGGACACGTCGGGGGCGACGCTCGGATCCTGCAGCACGGCCGCGTCGTCCAGCGTGAGCGTCAGGGCCGTCCCCGCCGAGCGCAGCCCGGTCATGGACGCCGTCGCCCCCGGCATGACGATCAGCAGGTTGGAGCCGAGCTTGTCGATCTCGGAGTTGATCTGGCGCCGCGCGCCCTCGCCGAGCCCCACGGTGAGCATGACCGCGGCGATGCCGATCAGGATGCCGAGCATCGTCAGCAGCGACCGCATCCGGTGCCCGGCGAGCGCCTCCAGCGCCGTGCGGGTCGTCTCACGCCAGCCCACGGGGGATCACCTCCGTCGGTGCGTCCGCCGCGTCCTCGTCGGTGACCGGCCGGGCGAAGGCCCTGGTCGGGTCGGGCTCGGACGCCTCCTCCCGGCGGGCGTCCTCCTCGTGGGGCAGCCCCATGCCGCCGACGCTGAGCAGGCCGTCGTCGATGCGCATCACCCGGGACGCCCGCGTGGCGACGTCGGCCTCGTGGGTGATGAGGACGATCGTCCGGCCGGCGTCGTGCAGCTCGTCGAACAGCGTGAGCACGTCGCGCGTCGAGACCGAGTCGAGGTTGCCGGTCGGCTCGTCGGCCAGGATCAGCGTCGGGTCGGTGACGAGCGCCCGCGCGACCGAGACGCGCTGCTGCTGGCCGCCCGAGAGCTCCCCCGGACGGTGGTCGACGCGGTTCTCCAGCCCCACGCGCGTCAGGGCCTCCCGCGCGCGCCGGTGCCGGTCGGCCCCTCCGACGCCCGCGTACATGAGCGGCAGCTCGACGTTCCGCAGGGCCGTGAGCGACGGCAGGAGGTTGAACTGCTGGAAGACGAACCCGATGCGCCCGTTGCGCACCTCGGCGAGCTGCTTCTCGTTCATGCTCGCCACCTCGACGCCGCCCAGCTCGTAGCTGCCGGCCGTCGGGACGTCGAGGCACCCGATGATGTGCATCAGCGTCGACTTGCCCGACCCGGACGGCCCCATGATCGCGACGTATTCGCCTTCGCCCACGTCGAGATCGATGCCGCGCAGCGCCTCGACGGCGACCGCGCCCGTGTCGTACGTCTTCCGGACGCCGGCCATGTGCAGCAGCGGCGTCCCCATCATCGGCTCGCCGTGGGAGACGGGCTGCCCGCCGTGGACGCCGCCGCGCCCGGCCCGAAGGCCGGCGCCGGCGGCCGGGTGACCACGATGCCGCGCGGGACCTGCACGGAGTCGCCCTCCGCGAGCCCCGACGTGATCTCGGCGCGGCCCGCGAAGTGGCGGCCGACCTGCACCTGCTGCGTGGTGACGACCGTGCCGCGCACGAGCTGGACACTGGACGCGCCGCCGTTCGTCGTGACGGCCTGGTCGGGCACGGTCAACACGTCGGGGAAGGTGCCGACCGTGACGACGGCGTCCGCGCTGGAGCCGGAGAAGAGCTTGTCGGTGCGCTCGTCGACCGCGATCGTGACCGGGAACGTGGCCGCCGCCCCGGACTGCTGCTCGGCGACGATGCCGACCGTGTCGACGGTGCCGGGGACGGTGAGCGAGGTGCCGGTGGGCGTGATGGACGCCTTCTGCCCGTGCTTCAGCGACGGCAGGTCGGCGGTGCCGACGCTCGCGTTGAGCTGCCACGAGCCGGTGGCGACGATGACGATCTGGCCGGTGCTCGAGCCGGTGGAGCCGGCCCCGGAGAGCCCCGACAGGCCGGCGGGGAGGCCGCTCGCGCCCGACGCGCCCGTCGAGCCGCCCATCGACCCCGACGAGCCGGACGACAGCCCGGACGGCAGCGAGGCCGACACGCCCGCCACCTCGTCGCCGACGTCGTAGGAGACCTCGGCGATCGTGCCGGCGATGGGGGCCGTCAGCGTCGCGTCCGACAGCCGGTTGCGCGCGTTCGTCAGGGACGCCTGCGCCGCGCGCACCTGCGCGTCGGCCGCGTCGACCTGGGCCGCGCGGGCGGAGCTCGCCTTGCGCGCGCTGGACGCCTGGGCCCGCGCGGCGGAGAGGTTCGCCTGGGCCAGCGTGACGGCGTCCCGGAGGTCGCGGGTGCCCACGGACGCCAGCCGCGCGCCGGCCGCCACGGTGTCGCCGACCTTGACGTCGATGCTTTGGATCGTGCCGGGCACCTTGAACGTCGCGTTCGCCTTGCTCTTGGGCTCGACCGTCCCGGAGAGGGAGACGGTCTGGGTCTGCGTGTCTCGCGTCGCGCGGACGACCTCGGTGCCGGCCGTGCGATCGGCACGGGGGCGGAAGGCGACCCACGCCGCCACCAGGGCGATCACGAGGAGCGCCGCACCGGCGCCGAGCACCCACCGCAGGCGCCTGCTGGGGCGCCGGGTTCGATCCGCACTCATGGCGACTCCGTTCGTCGGTCCGCCGTCATGCTAGCTGCCGTCGCCAACCGGTCCGGGCGGCGTCCGATCATCGGCGGGGCCGGCAAACCGGGCCCGCGACACCGCGTCGCGCCGGGCCGTCCGTGGGGCGTCCGGCAGGCGGGCGTCCGGGGTGCGCGGGGCGATCGGCGTGCGTCGAGACCTCCCCCCGCGGGCGCGCCCCCCGTTACGATGCCGGTCATGACGCGGATGTCGACACCTGCCGGGCGCATGGCGGCCCGCGGCTTCGTGGAGCCGGCCGTCGCCGTGTCCATCCTCGAACGCTGGCTCGCGACGGGCGTGGACGCCGAGGTCTGTTCGGGGGTGGTCGCCGAGATCATCGCCTCCGCCGACCCCGACCTCGCGCTCACCGGGTTCGACCGGATCCAGGCCGCAGCCCCCCAGACCTTCCTGCGCGTGGTCGCCGACCGGCGCTGGTCGTCGCGCGTCGCCCGCGTGCTGGGGGCGTCGGCCGCGCTGACCCAGCACGTGGGCGTCCATCCCGAGCATCTGGAGGCGCTGGCCGGCGATCTCGGCGAGCGGCCGGCGTCCGACCTGCGCGCGGACCTGCTGCGCTCGGTGGGCGCCGATCCCGACGCCGCGATGCCCGTCGCCACCCGCGGCGCCGACGACCTGCGGCTGGCCTACCGGCGCGAGCTGCTCCGCGTCGTCGGCCGCGACCTGACGGCCGAGAGTCCGACGGACGCCCTGCCGAGCGTCTCGCGCGAACTCGCGCTGCTCGCGGACGGCGTCGTCGAGGCGGCCCTCGCGCTCGCCCGGGCGGAGGTGCCGGGCTCGGCGAACGTCCGGCTGGCGGTCGTCGCCCTCGGCAAGACGGGGGCGTCCGAGTTGAACTACGTGAGCGACGTGGACGTGCTCTACGTCGCCGAGCCGGCCCAGGGCCCCGACGGGGCCGACCTGGCGACGCCCGACCAGGCGATGGCGATCGGGTCGAAGCTCGTCGGCGCGCTCTCGCGGGTGTGCTCGGCGCACTCGGCGGCGGGCACGATCTGGCCGATCGACGCGGCCCTGCGTCCGGAGGGCAAGGCGGGCCCGCTGGTCCGCAGCCTGGCGTCCCACCGCGCCTACTACGAGAAATGGGCGAAGAACTGGGAGTTCCAGGCGATGCTCAAGGCCCGCCCGATGGCGGGCGACCTCGAGCTGGCCCAGGGGTTCGTCGACATGGTGTGGCCGCTGGTGTGGCGCGTCGCGGACGACGACGCGTTCGTCTCCGAGGTGCAGGCGATGCGGCGCCGCGTGATCTCGCTGATCCCGCAGCGGGAGGCCGACTCCGAGATCAAGCTGGGCGCCGGGGGGCTGCGCGACACCGAGTTCACCGTCCAACTGCTGCAGTTGGTGCACGGCCGCGCCGACGATCGGCTGCGGCTGCGCGGCACGTTCGACGGCCTGGAGGCGCTCATCACCTACGGCTACGTCGGCCGTGAGGACGGGCAGCGGCTCGGGGAGGCCTACCGCTTCCAGCGCGTCCTCGAGCATCGCGGTCAGCTGTTCCACCTGCGCCGCACCCATCTGCTGCCGAAGGACGCGGCGTCGCTGCGGCGCACCGCGCGCAGCATGGGCGAGCGGGACGCCGAGTCGCTGGCCGGCGACTGGCAGAAGTCGAAGCGCCGCGTCCTACGCCTGCATCAGCGGATGTTCTACAGCCCGCTGCTGGAGGCGGTCGCGCGCATCCCGTCGGCCGCGGTGACCCTGACGTCGGAGGCCGCCGAGACGCGCCTGCGCGCGCTGGGCTACTCCGACGCGAAGGCCGCGCTGCGCCACATCGCCGCGCTGAGCCAAGGCGTGTCGCGGCAGGCGGAGATCCAGCGGCAGCTGCTCCCGGCGATGCTCGGGTGGCTGGCCCAGGGGCCCAACCCCGACCACGGCCTGCTCGCGTTCCGGCAGGTCAGCGAGGCGTTGGGCAGCACCTCGTGGTACATGCGGGCGCTGCGCGACGAGGGTGCGATGGCCGAGAATCTGGCGCGCATCCTGTCGTCGAGCCGGTACGCGGTGAACCTGCTCAAGCGCGAGCCGCAGAACGTGCAGTTGCTCGCCGACCCCAGCGAGATCGTCCCCAAGACGCTGGAGGAGATCGCGCGGGCGATGCGGTCGACGGCGTCCCGGCAGAAGGAGGCGGGGGACGCGATCGCGGCCATCCGCGCCGTCCGGCGGCGGGAGCTGCTGCGCGTCGCGATGGGCGACCTGCTCGGGACGATCCCCCTCGACCAGGTGGGCCAGGCCCTGTCCGACATCATGGGCGCGACGCTTGACTGCGCGCTCGAGATCGCCTCGCGCGACGAGCAGGACCCGCCGCGGCTCGCGCTCATCGCGCTCGGCCGGTGGGGCGGGCGCGAGGTGGCCTACGGGTCGGACGCCGACGGCATGTTCGTCATGGAGGACTCCGACGACCCCGAGCGCACCAAGAGCGCCATGCGCATCATCTCGGCGGCTCGTCAGCTGCTGTCGCGGCCCGGCCCCGACCCGGTGCTCGAGGTCGATCTCGACCTGCGCCCCGAGGGTAAAGGCGGCCCGATGGTGCGGACGCTCGCCTCCTACCGCAGCTACTACGAGAAATGGTCGGCGACGTGGGAGCGGCAGGCGCTCATCCGGGCCAGCGTCGGCGCGGGCGACCGCGAGCTGGGCGAGGAGTTGCTCGCGGCGATCGAGCCGGTGCGCTACCCCGCGGGCGGGCTGTCGCACAAGCAGGTCACCGAGATCCGCAAGCTCAAGGCACGCATGGAGGCCGAGCGGCTGCCGCGCGGCACCGACCCGAAGCGGCACGTGAAGCTCGGCCCCGGCGGGCTCACCGACGTGGAATGGACCGCCCAGTTGCTCCAGGTGGAGCACGGGGCCGAGTACCCCGACCTGCGGACGCCGACCACGATGCTCGCGCTGGACGCCGAGGTCGCGGCCGGGTTCCTCGACGAGGCGGACGCCGAGGCGCTGCGATCGGCCTGGCGGCTGGCCACGCGGATCCGGAACGCGAACATGCTCGTGCGCGCGAAGGCGTCCGACACGATCCCGTCCGACGTCCGCGAGCTCGGCCCCCTGGCCGAGGTGCTCGGCTACGACAAGGGCCACACGTCGGCGTTCATGGAGGACTACCGGCGCGGCGCCCGGCTCGTCCGCGGCGTCATGGACCGGGTCTTCTGGGGCCTCGACGGGCGGTGAGCCGTCATGGGGTGCGGGCTGCCGGGGCGATCCGCAGCCGCGTCCCCTCCGGGGGCGCCGTGGCGCCGCTGCGCGCCAGGCGGGCGGCGAGTTCGGGGCCCGGCGGGTTGTGGTGCGACAGATGCACCGCGACCACCCGCGTGGCGTCGTCGACGCAGCCGAGGGCGCGGAGGCGTCCGATCTCGGCGGCGAACGTCGGCAGGGTGAGGTGCTGCGGCGAGAGGTCGGCGTCGCCGAACGTCTCCTCGCAGAAGACGGCGTCGAAGCGGCGTCCCTCGAGCAGGCCGGACGCCTCCTCCAGCCAGCCGGGCCCGGTGTCGGTCGCGTAGAGCACGGACGCGCCGTCGGCGTCCTCGAGCGCGTAGAGCAGGCACTCGCCGAGCGCCTCGTGGCGCGCGGGGAGGGCGGTGACGCGGTAGCCGTCGAGCACGACGTCGTCGCCGGCGGTCAGCTCGGCCAGCGTCACCACGGTGGACGCCGGGTCGAGCCAGTCGTGGCAGGCGTCCATGACCGGGCGCGGCCCGGCGACCGTCAGCGGGTCGTCACGGACCCACCCGCGGTGCAGCAGGAACGCCGGGTCGAGATGATCGGTGTGGGCGTGGGTGACGACGGCCGTCCGGACGCCCGCCAGGTCGACCCCCGCGGCGACGGCCTGCTGGGGGAGCGCCGGGCCGGCGTCCAGGAGGAGGCGTCCGTCGACGAGGAGGCACGTGGGCGTCCGGACGACCGCCGCCTCGCGCGCCCACGAGCACGAGGCGCACCGGCAGAACGGGTTCGGCCAGCCGTCGGCGGCGCCGGTGCCGAGCAGGGTGATCTCCACCCCGGCACCGTAGCGTCCTCGCCCCCGACGGGGTGGGCGGGGGTAGGCTGACGGCCGATGACTACCACCGGATTGCCCACGACGTCCGCCCGTCTGACGGGTTGGGGACGAACCGCGCCCACGACGGCCGAGGTGCTCTGCACGCCCGACGTCGACACCATCGTCCAGGCGGTCGCGCAGGCCGCAGCCGACGTCGAGGAGGGCCGCGGCCGCGGCGTCATCGCGCGCGGCCTGGGCCGCAGCTACGGCGACGTGGCGCAGAACGGCGGCGGCCTGGTCGTCGACATGACGGCGCTGAACACGATCCACGACATCGATCCGGACGCGGCGACCGTCACCGTCGACGGGGGCGTCAGCCTCGACACGCTCATGAAGGCCGCACTCCCGCACGGCCTGTGGGTGTCGGTGCTGCCCGGCACGCGGCAGGTGACGGTCGGCGGTGCGATCGGCAACGACATCCACGGCAAGAACCACCACTCCGCGGGCAGCTTCGGCAACCACGTGGCGTCGATGGATCTGCTGGTGGCCGACGGCCGCGTCCTGACGCTGACGCCCGAGGGCAGCGCCGACGATCCCGACGGCTCGCTGTTCTGGGCGACGGTCGGCGGCGTCGGGCTGACGGGCATCGTGCTGAAGGCGACGCTGTCGATGACGCGCACCGAGACGGCGTACTTCAAGGCCGACGGCGTCGTCACGAAGACCCTCGACGAGACGATCGCGGTGCATTCCGACGGGTCGGAACACCGCTACGACTACAGCTCGGCGTGGTTCGACGCCATCTCCGGCCCGCCGAAGCTGGGCCGCGCGGCGCTCTCCCGCGGCAACCTGGCGACGCTGGACGAGCTGAAGGAGCTCGCGCCGAAGCTGGCCGCCGACCCGCTGAACTTCTCGGGCAAGACGTTCGTGACGCTGCCCGACGTCTTCCCGAACGGGCTCGCGAACAAGCTGACGTTCACCGCGCTGGGCGAGGTGTGGTACCTGAAGAGCGGCAATTACACCGACCACATCCAGTCGCTGACGGGCTTCTACCACCCGCTCGACATGTTCGGCGAGTGGAACCGTGCGTACGGCTCCGACGGCTTCCTGCAGTACCAGTTCGTCGTGCCGCCCGAGGCGGTGGAGGAGTTCAAGCTGATCATCCTCGACATCCAGCGGTCGGGGCACTACTCGTTCCTGAACGTGTTCAAGCTGTTCGGCGAGGGCAACAAGGCCCCCCTCAGCTACCCGATGGCGGGCTGGAACGTGTGCGTCGACTTCCCGATCAAGCCGGGGCTCGACACCTTCCTGAACGGGCTGGACGCGCGCATCCTCGAGTTCGGCGGGCGCCTCTACACGGCGAAGGATTCGCGGACGTCGGCGGAGACCTTCCACGCGATGTACCCCGAGATCGATCAGTGGATCGCGACGCGCCGTGCGATCGACCCGCACGGGGTGTTCGCGTCCGACATGGCGCGGCGCCTCGAACTGCTCTGACGCGGGCGTGCGCGCGTCCCGTCTCTCGCATATCCCTGAACCCTCACCCCTGACCATCCGGGGCGCCCGCCCAGCCGGGCGGCGTCCCCTCGACCAACGGAGGAAGTCGTGATCGACGCCGTGGGCAACCCCAACAAGATCCTGCTGCTGGGCGGGACGTCCGAGATCGGGCTCGCGATCGTGTCCGAGTACCTGCGGCACGCGCCGGCCGACGTCGTGCTGGCGGTGCAGCCGGGGGACGACCGCACGGAGGCGTCCGTTCAGCAGATGAAGGACGCCGGCGCGCGCTCGGCGACCACGATCGACTTCGACGCGACGGACACCGACAGCCATCCGGGCGTGATCGCGCAGGCGTGGGAGGGGGCCGACGTCGACGTCGCGGTGGTCGCGTTCGGCATCCTCGGCGACCAGGAGGAGCTCTGGCAGGACCAGCGCAAGGCCGTCCTGGAGTGCGACATCAACTTCACCGGCGCCGTGAGCGTGGGCGTCCTGGTGGGCGAGCGGATGAAGAACCAGGGCTTCGGCCAGATCATCGTCATGAGCTCGGCGGCCGGCGAGAAGGTGCGGCGATCGAACTTCGTGTACGGGGCCACGAAGGCGGGGCTCGACGGGTTCTACCGCAACCTCGGGCAGGCGCTCGAGAAGGCGGGGGTGAGCGTGCTGGTGATCCGGCCGGGGCAGGTGCGCACACGGATGTCCGCGGGCGTCAAGGAGGCCCCCTTGACCGTCGACAAAGAGGACGTCGCGAAGCTCGCCGTCTCCTCGGCCAAGAAGGGCAAGGGGCTCGTGTGGGCGCCGCCGGCGTTTCAGTACGTGATGTTGGTCTTGAAGCACATCCCGGCCCCCATCTTTAAGAGGTTGCCGATCTAGCGCCCCTCTGGTGCGTTTCTACCTGACGTTCTCCACACTGGAGTGTGGAGAACGTCACACAGGTGCGTGTGGACAGACCGGACCGGCGAGCTCTCGGACACGTTTCTGTGGGGCGTTCCTGTCCCGAGGTAGCAGCACCAGTGAGGAACTCCTCGGCACGCGCGCGCGGGTAGGCACGGCATGCTCTCCACAGGCGGACGCCGGCTGCGGCGTCCTGAGCGACGAGAGCCGGGCGGACGCCTGAGCCCACGATCCCGGACGCCCGCGGCGCCCGGGCCACGCGGAGGCCGGGCGCCGCGTCCTCCGCGTGACCCCGCGGGGGATGCGTGATTCCGCGGAGGCCGCCTGATCTCGGGGAAGGACTCCTGACGATCCGGGCCGTTCTCTGCCCGGGTGGCCAGGGGCCGTGCCGGGGGGCGTCCGGGGTGAGGGGGACGGTCTCGTCGACGGTGGGGACCGTGTGACGTTCTCCACACCCCAGTGTGGAGAACGTCAGGTAGAAACCTCTCGAGATTCGCGCCAAATCAGGGGCAGAAGGCGACCCTATTGATGTGTCCCCGAAATGGGGGACGATTTGCTTTGCTATTGCACACGCTCTGTCACCCCCGAGGGCGACTTTGGCGACTTGATGTCCCGTCTTGCTTGCGGCGTGGCCTCGTATGCGTAAAGAATAGGCATTACCGCGACGGACCACTACGCGGGGGATATGTCTTTCAAGCGCTGGGGGGCGCGAGATGTGTCCGGACCATAAAAGATTCCGGGGGGAATACATAGTGAACGCCAAGGCTTTTGGCAGGATCGCCATGTCCGCAACCGCGACCGCGACGCTCGCGTTGGGTGGCGTCGCCGCCGTTCAGCCGTCGATCGCGATGGCCGCCACCGAGTCGGGTGCGTCCGCGCAGGCGACCAAGGCGCCGCAGGCCGAGAACTCCGCGAAGTCCGAGAACGCGAAGTCGAACAACGGCAAGTCCGAGAACGCGAAGTCGAACAACGGCAAGTCGGCCGACACCAAGAAGGGGTCGGAGAAGTCGAACAACGGCCGCGCGGTCGAGCTTCCCGTGGATGAGAACAAGGGCAACGCCAAGGATCCCGGCAAGGACGGCGACAACTGCGTCGACGGCAACCAGGGGAAGGGCAACGACTCCACGTGCGCGACCGACTCCACGCCCGCGAAGGACAAGGGCGAGAAGCCCGGCAAGGATCGCGGCCACAAGGGTGACCGGGACAAGGATCGCGGCCACAAGGGTGACCGGGACAAGGATCGCGGCCACAAGGGCGACAAGCCCGGCAAGGACCACGATTGCGACGAGCAGCCGACGCCGAAGCCGTCCGACGATTGCGACGAGCCCACGACGCCGGAGCCGACCAACCCGACGCCCAAGCCGTCCGACGATTGCGACGAGCCCACGACGCCCGACCCGTGCGATGAGTGTGAGGAGCCGACGCCGGAGCC
>NZ_JBDHZL010000083.1:0-11165 GCF_039811905.1 Nigerium sp.
TCGTCGGGGTCGTCGGTGACGACCTCGTACCCCGACGTCTACGTGCCCCGCGGCTCGAAGGAGTGCTCGCGCTCCGGCAGCGGACCCTACGCCGCCGCCGGCACGGCCAACCCGACCACGAGTTGCCCGTTCGCGATCAACGTCCGGGACGCCTACCTGAACTCCGGCCTCAATGGGTCGTCCGGGCAGGTCGTCGCCTATTCGCCCGTGACGAAGATCACGTACACGATGGATTGCTCGGGCGACCAGCCGGTGCTCTGCACCGGCGGCGTCCGAGGGCGCGTCGTCATTTATGGCGGACGCCTCGTGCGCAGCTGAAACCCTGCAATCAAGCAAAACCAGACAATCAAGAAACGGCAGCGGGGCTACCCGACGAGATTCCCTGGGGCGCACGGACGTCCGGCCATGATGTGGAGAAAATGACGATGAGTGATCCGAATTACAACCCCGGGCCGGTCCCGGTACCGCCCACGCAGCAGCCGGGGTACCCGCCACAACACAACGGTTCGCGCGTGCCCGCGATCCTGGGCGCGACCGCGGTGGTGGGTGTCGTGGCGATCGTCGCCGTGGTCGGGGTCTCGATCATGGCGCGCGGGCAGACGACGTCCGCCGCCCCCGACACCCAGGTCACGCGCGTCGTCACCGTGGCGGCACCGCAGGCGCAACCGCAACCCCAGTCCACCCAGACGACGATCGTGCGCCGCGAGACCGCCTCGAAGCCGACGAGCACGACCAAGACCTCCTACATCTACGACGACGGCGACGGTGACGTGGGCGTCCTCACCTCGCTGTCGTCCGGCTCGTGGATCACGGTGCTGGAGTCGATGCCGAAGTCGAGCAAGTCGTCCGGGCAGGCGGCCGCGAAGGCGGCGTCCATCTCGAGCCGGACGGGCGTCTCCGTGTACGTGGTCGACAGCTCCTCGGTACCCGGCCTGAACAGCGGCTATTGGGCGGTCTCGGTGATCGGCTCGTCGAGCAAGTCCGAGGCGCAGCGGGTCTGCGCGTCCGTCGGCCGGTCGGTCGGCGGGTCCTGCTACCCGCGCCTCATCGGCTGACGCCCGGCCCGGACGCGCGCGGACCCGTGCGACCAGGGCGAACACAACGAACAGAAGAAACGAAGCAAGGAATGATGCGATGAACGGCGTGTGCCGGCGCTGCGGCGCGGACGTGACCGGAAACTATTGCTCGGCGTGTGGCAGCGCCGAGGTCGACCGCTCGGGCTCGCCCGACGACACGCTGCAGATCCCTGGGGCCGCTCCGGTCCCGGGCCAGCCGTCGCAGGGGCAGCCCCTGCAGGGGCAGGCGATGCAGGGACAACCCCAGCAGGGGCAGCCGCTCCAGGGGCAGGCGATGCCCGGGCGTCCGCCGGCGACGGGGGTGCCCGTGCCGCCCACGGTGGTCCCGCCCGCCCCGCCGATGGCCGTGCCGGTCGTGCCGATGGCGTACGAGCGGTCGCACGCGCCGGTGGGGCTGGCCGTGGTGAGCGTGCTGGCCGTCGCCGCCATCGTCGCCGGGTATTTCGTGTGGAGCTCGGGCTCCCTGCCGGTGACGTTCGCCCTGCCGGGCCCCACGACGCGCATCGTGCAGGTCGACCAGGCCGCCCAGTCGCAGCCCGTCTCCACCGTCACGCAAACGCAGGTGCGCCGCACGGTGTATCAGCCCGCGCCCGCGACGAGCACCCGGACGATCGAGCAGGTCGCGGCCAGCGGGTCCGGCACGTCGGACGCCGTCGGCACCGACGACGGCGCGCTGGGCCGCCTGCAGTCGCAGGCCGCCTCGGACGGGGCCCGCGTCAGCAAGGACGGCCGCTGGGTGGCGCAGGTGGCGTCCAAGTACGTCGGGGTGTACGACGCCCGGCAGACGACCAGCAGCGGCTCGCACACGTTCTTCGCCAGCGACATCTGGGACGAGTACCAGCAGCTGACCTCCCGCTTCAGCGGCCTGGACGTCGTGCTCCTCGACAGCCGGACGTACGGCCGGCATCGGAACCACAACGGCGACCCGCTCTACGTGACGAGCGTGCTCAGCTCGGCGTTCACCGACGAGGCCTCCGTGAAGTCGTGGTGCAGCGACCAATTCCCGGGGCTCTCGGGTAAGGATCTGGAGAACGTCTGCACGCCCAACCGGCTCAAGCCCTGACGCATCCCCGGACACCGCGGCGCCGGCCCGTGCCGGCCGCTAGGACCGCCGCTGGGCCGACGCGTCGGGCCGGAACCCGTGCTCGATGCCCCACAGGACCGCCTTCGAACGGGAGTCGACGTCGATCTTGCGGTAGGCCTGCCGGATGTAGGACTTCACCGAGTTGATCGACAGGTAGGCGGTCGACGCGATCTCCTGGTTCGACAGGCCCTGGGTGATCATCGCGATCATGTCGGCCTCGCGCTGGGTGAGCCCCATCGGACGCCCCGGCCAGTCGCCGAAGCCGACCGCCGTCGGGTCGCTGCCGTCGGGCTCGATCTCGGGCTGCGGGGGGGCGAGCACGAGCTCACCGCGGTGGATCCGCTCCAGGTTGCCGGTCAGCTCGGCCGCGGTCGTGCGCTTCGACAGGTACCCCCGGACGCCCGCGTCGACGGCCTTGCGGATCAGGTCGGCGTCCAGGTTCCACGAATAGACGACGACCTTGTCGGCCAGCCCGCTGCGGACGAGCTGCCCCACGCCCGGCCCGTCTGCCTGCGCACGGCCGAACGTGTCGTAGAGGGCGATGTCGACGCGCTGCGACGGGCCGGCGTTCACGTTGAGCTCCACGATCGCGAACCGTTCGGTGTGCTTCTCGAGCATCGACCGGAGCCCGCGCACGACCACCTCGTAGTCGTTCAGCAGGGCAAGGCGGATGCGCGGCGGTTTAATGGGCACGAGGACAAATCTACAAGACAGTGTCCGATACGCCCCGCGAATGGGGGCCGCTGCGACAGCCGATGGGTGTTCTTCACGAGAAACCACCCTGGTGGTGGGCCCATTCCACCCATAAGGGGCTGTGGTGGCCAGTGCCCGCGAGCAAGGCTGGAAAGCATGTCAAACCTCAACGAAATCGATCGGGACGCCGCCGCCCTCGCCTCGGACGAGGGCGGTTTCCCCGAGCAGGAGCAGCTCCCGCCCGGCCTCACGACGAAGATGGACCCGATTCCCGACCACGGCGAGACGACGTGGGTCGGCCACGGACGCCTCCAGGGCCTGAAGGCCCTCATCACCGGCGGCGACTCGGGCATCGGGCGCGCGGTCGCGATCGCGTTCGCCCGCGAGGGCGCGTCCGTCGCGCTCGGCTACCTTCCCGAGGAGCAGTCGGACGCCGAGGACACCCGCGGCTGGGTCGAGGAGGCGGGCGTCCAGTGCGTCCTGCTGCCCGGCGACCTGACCGACGAGGAGACCGCCCGCACGACCGTCGACATGGCGGCCGACAGGCTCGGCGGGCTCGACATCGTCGTGAACAACGCCGGCTTCCAGTGGGCCCGGCGCGAGGGCGGCCTGACCGGCCTGAAGACCGACGAGATGGACCGCGTCTTCAAGACCAACCTCTACGCCCTGTTCTGGGTCAGCCAGCAGGCGCTCAAGCACCTCGGCAAGGGCGCGAGCATCATCAACGTCAGCTCCATCCAGGCCTACGACCCGTCGGAGTCCCTCGTTGACTACGCCGCGACGAAGGCCGCGATCAACAACTTCACGGTGAACCTGGCCGCCGAGGTCGGCGACCGCGGCATCCGCGTGAACGCGATCGCTCCCGGCCCCATCTGGACGCCGCTGCAGCCGGCGACCAAGGGCGGCGACAGCATGCCGGGCTTCGGCGGCGACACCCCGCTGGGCCGGGCCGGGCAGCCGTCCGAGCTCGCCGGGGCGTTCGTCTTCCTGGCCAGCCCGGCGGAGGCGTCCTACGTCTCGGGGACCGTGATCGGTGTGACCGGCGGTAAGCCGGTCTTCTGAACGGCGCCCGCCGGCCACGGCGCTCGGGTAGGTTCGGGGCATGACCGTGGTGCGGGCGGAGGAGCGGCGGACGAAGCTGGCGCGCAGGCCGTCCAGCTTCGCGTTGAAGCTGGTGATGGCGATCACGGGGGTCGTGTTCGTCGGGTTCGTGTTCGTGCACATGATCGGCAACCTGAAGGTGTACGCCGGGGCCGACGCGTTCGACCACTACGCCCACTGGCTACGCGAGATCGGCTACCCGCTCGTGCCGAAGTACGGGGTGCTGTGGGCGCTGCGCGCCACGCTCGCGGCGTGCCTGGTCGGGCACGTCGCGGCGGCGGTCGCGCTGTGGGCGCGCGGGCGGGCGTCCCGGGGGCGCCACCGGCGCGGGCGCCTGCTCGGCTACTCCGGCTACGCGGCGCGGACGATGCTGCTGGGCGGGGTGATCCTGCTCGCGTTCGTGATCGTCCACCTGCTCGACCTGACGATCGGCGCCGGGCTGGCCACGGCGTCCTATCGATACCCGGACGCCGACGGCACGATCCACGCCTACGCCAACCTCGTCGCGAGCTTCTCGCGGCCGTGGATGGCGGCTTTCTACTCCGTGGTGATGGTGGTGCTGGCAGTGCACGTCGAGCACGGCGTCCGGACGCTCGCGCAAGACCTGGGCGCCACCGGACGCCGGCTGCGCGCGATCTGGGCGGCCGTCGGCGGCCTGATCGCCGTGGCCGTGTTGCTCGGAAACGCGCTCATCCCCCCGCTCGTGCTCGCGGGGGTGATCGCATGACCGCGACGCCCGCCCGGCCGACCGCCCGCGCGACGGACGGCCGCCCCGCGGCCCCCACGCCGCCGCTGGACGCCCACGTCCCGCCCGGCGACCCGCTGACGGCCTGGGACCGCCGCCGTGCCGCGTACCGCCTGGTGAGCCCCGCGAACCGCAAGAACCTCACCGTGATCGTCGTCGGCACCGGCCTCGCCGGGTCGGGCGTCGCGGCCGCGCTCGGCGAGCTCGGCTATCGCGTCGAGAGCTTCACGTTCCACGACGCCCCGCGCCGCGCCCACAGCGTCGCCGCGCAGGGCGGCATCAACGCCGCCCGGGCCCGCAAGGTCGACGGCGACTCGATCGCGCGCTTCGTGAAGGACACGGTCAAGGGCGGCGACTTCCGCGGGCGGGAGGCGGACGTCGTCCGGCTGGCGATCGAGTCGATCCGGGTCATCGACCACCTGCAGGCCATCGGTGCGCCGTTCGCGCGCGAGTACGGCGGGCAGCTCGCGACCAGGTCGTTCGGCGGCGTCCAGGTGTCGCGCACCTACTACACGCGCGGCCAGACCGGGCAACAGCTCCAGGTCGCCGCGGCGCAGGCGCTGCTGCGGCAGGTGGCCCGCGGAGGCGTCCGGCTGCACACGCGCACCGAGATGCTCGACCTGATCGTGGCCGACGGGCGCGCGCAGGGGATCGTCACCCGCGACCTCGTCACCGGCGAGGTGAGGGCGTGGACGGGGCACGCCGTCGTGCTCGCGACGGGCGGGTACGGCAGCGTCTACTACCAGTCGACGCTCGCGATGAACTCCAACGCGACCGCCACCTGGCGCGCGCACCGGCGCGGGGCCTATTTCGCGTCCCCGTCCTTCGTGCAGTTCCACCCGACCGCGCTGCCGGTCTCGTCGGAATGGCAGTCGAAGACCACGCTGATGAGCGAGTCGCTGCGCAACGACGGCCGCATCTGGGTGCCCCGGCGCCCGGGCGACGACCGGCGCCCGGCCGACATCCCCGACGACGAGCGCGACTACTACCTCGAGCGCCGCTACCCGGCCTACGGCAACCTGACGCCGCGCGACATCGCGTCGCGCGCCGCCCGCACCGAGATCGAGGCGGGCCGCGGGGTCGGCCCGCTGAAGAACTCGGTCTACCTCGACTTCCGCGACGCCATCGGACGCGTCGGGCGCGCGACCATCGAGGAGCGCTACGGGAACCTCTTCCACATGTACCGCGACGTCACGGGGGAGGACCCGTACACCGAGCCGATGCGCATCGCTCCCGGCGCGCACTTCACGATGGGCGGGTTGTGGTCCGACTACGACCAGATGACGTCCGTGCCCGGGCTGTTCGTCGGCGGCGAGGCCGGCAACAACTACCACGGCGCGAACCGGCTGGGCGCGAATTCCTTGCTCAGCGCCTGCGTCGACGGCTGGTTCACGCTGCCCGAGTCCGTGCCGAACTGGCTCGCCGGGCTGGTCGGGACGCCGCCGCTCGCGTCCGATGCGCCGGAGGCATCCGCGGCCGTCGACGACGTCCGCAGGCGCACCGAGCGCCTGCTGACCACGGGCGGGACGCGGCGTCCGCTCTTCTTCCACCGCAAGCTCGGCGAGATTCTCTACGTCGGGTGCGGCGTCTCGCGCTCGGACGTCGGCCTGCGGGACGCCCTCGACCGGGTCCGCGGATTGCGCGAGGAGTTCTGGGTCGACGTGAAGGTCGCGGGCTCCGGCGACCGGCTCAACCAGGAGCTGGAGCGCGCGGGCCGCGTCGCCGACTTCCTGGAGTTGGCCGAGCTCATGATCACCGACGCGCTCGACCGCACCGAGTCGTGCGGCGCGCATTTCCGCGAGGAGTACGCGACGCCCGAGGGTGAGGCGCGCCGTGACGACGAGCACTGGAGCCACGTCTCCGCCTGGGAGACGACGCAGGAGGGAGCCCACGTGAAGCACCCCGAGCCGCTGTCGTTCACGCTGGTGCCGCTGGCCGTGAGGGACTACCGATGAGGGTCGAACTGGAGGTCTGGCGCCAGGACGGCCCCGCCGACCGGGGGCGCTACGAGACGCACGTCGTCACCGACGCGACCCCCGAGATGAGCCTGCTGGAGCTGCTCGACCGGCTCAACGACCAGATCTCGGACGCCGGCGGCGAGCCGATCCAGTTCGAGTCCGACTGCCGCGAGGGCGTCTGCGGGGCGTGCGGGGTGACGGTGAACGACGTCCCGCACGGCCCCGTCCCCCGGACGCCGTCGTGCCGCCAGCACCTCCGCGCTTTCGGTTCGGTGACCAAGCTGCGCGTCGAGCCGCTGCGCAGCGCGGCGTTCCCCGTGGTGCGCGACCTCGTCGTCGACCGCTCGGCGCTCGACCGTCTGATCCAGGCCGGCGGGCACGTGGCGGTGGACGCCGGGACCGCCTCGGACGCCGACGACCACCTCGTCACCCACGACGATGCCGAGCACGCCCTCGACTTCGCCGCCTGCATCGGCTGCGGCGCCTGCGTGGCCGCGTGCCCGAACGGCGCGGCGCACCTGTTCGCCGGGGCCAAGCTCGCGCACCTCGCGCTGCTGCCGCACGGCCGCGAGGAGCGGGGACGCCGCGCGCGGGCGGTCGTCGGGCAGTTGGACGCCGAGTTCGGCCCGTGCAGCAGCTACGCGGAATGCGTCCGGGTGTGCCCGGCCGGCATCCCCCTGGAGGCCGTCGCGGCCGTCCACCGGGAGAAGCTGCGCGGGTTCTTCCGCGGGCGGGCCGACTGAGGTAAGGCTAACTTTCCTGGATTCTCCGGGGGATGGCGCGTAATCTTCCTCGGGTCAGATGCGCGGGCGAGAATTTATGGTCCGAAAGGCTTTCCAAAATGACCACCCTCACCATCGTCTCTTCCTGCGACACCACCTCCTGCTCCTACAACCAGTCCGGTTGCACGGCCGGCGCGATCACGATCGCCGGGTCCCCCGAGCACGCCTCCTGCGGCACGTTCGTCGCTCTCGACGCCCGCGGGGGCGTCGGCGCGGCCGAGGGGCGCGTCGGGGCCTGTCAGCGGCTCGAATGCGTCCACAACACCGCACTCATGTGCACCGCCGAGGCCATCACGGTCAGCGGCTCCACCGCCGACTGCGCCAGCTACGCGGTTCGGTAACCAGGGATCGGCGTGGGTCCCGCTCCCAGCGGGACCCACGCCCCTGAACCCGGACTGTCAGATGCGCGGCAGGGCGCGTCCGGGTCAGGCTTGGGCGAGCACCGCCTCCAGCGCGTGCTCGAGCGCATCGGCCGACGTCAGCGGCCGGTCGAACGGAATCAGCGCGCTGACGACGTGATCCTCGTCGAAGGCGCCCAGCGTGAGGCCGCAGGCGTCGGCGTCCATCAGGAGCGTGCGGCCACAGACTCCGAGGTCGGCGCACGCGCGGCGCGTGCGGCACCTGATGGGGGCGCGCTCGAAGAGCTCGGCCAGGAATTCCGGGCCGTGGCCCGCCAGCGTCTCCTGCACGGCGAGGGCGTCCGCCGGGCCCGGGAACGCCGGGTCGCGGTCGGCGGCGCAGGCGTCCGCGACCGCGTGGACGCCGAACGGGTCGTGGAGGAACGCCTGGTCGATCTGCAGCGTCGCCCACCTGATCGCCCCGCGCCCCGGGCCGCTCAGCCCGTGCAGCGTGCCGAGGGCGTGCAGCGACTGCGCGGTGACCCGCCACTCATACGTCGGCGCGGACGATTCGATGTCGAGCCGCACGTCGACCGCTTGGCCGTCGTCGGACCAGTCGGCCACGGCGTCCGCGGGGAGGCCGACGAGCAGAGCGTCCTGCAGCCAGGCGTGATGGACGCTCTCCGCGCTGGGCCGGCCCTCGCGGCGGAACGCGACGACGGACGCCGTGCCCGCCCCGGCGAGCAGCCGGCGGGCCGCCGAGCGGGCGCGTCGGGCGAGGGTGTCGGCCTGGCTGGAGGTCGGGGGTTGTGCGAGCAAGGCGGCTCCCGTCGGCTCGTCTGAACTTAGGCAAGCCTAACCTAAAGGGTCGTTCCATCCTCAGGGAGGGGTGCGCCCACCCAGTGAGATCGGGGCCGTGTAGTCGCGCGAACAGCGTCCGCGCAGGCTGGCGAATCGAGCCGGAGGCGTCCTATCATCTGATCATCTATTCAGATGTATCTTCCTGGGGGCTGACGTGAGCGAAGTCCAAGGTCTCGACGGGTGCGTGCAGCGGTTGGTGCACCCCCACAAGGTGGCGATGGTGCGCGGACAGACGCCGACGGCGTCCGAGATCGACCGGGTGAGCGGGCTGTTCAAGCTGCTCGGCGACCCCACGCGGGCGCGGCTGCTGTACGCGCTCCTCGAGGCGGGCGAGCTGTGCGTGTGCGACCTGGCGGCCGCGACGGGCGCGGCCGAGACGACGGTCTCGCAGGCGCTGCGGCTGCTGAAGGCGTCCGGGGTGGTGGCCGGACGCCGTGACGGCCGCAACGTCTTCTACCGGCTGTCGGACGCGCACGTCCGGATGCTGCTCGACATCACCCGTGAGCACGCCGCCCACGAGGGGGCGTCGCGATGAGTGGGCACGGGCACGCGGGCGGCCACGCGCATGGGCATTCCGCCGCCGGACGCCATCGCTGGCGGCTGGCGGTCGTCTTCGGGCTGACGGCGTCCTTCTTCGTGGTCGAGCTGGTGGCCGGCCTGGCCGCCGGATCGCTCGCCCTCATCAGCGACGCCGGCCACATGGCGGCCGACGTGGTGACGCTCGGGGCCGCGCTGGTCGCGACCCGCATCGCGACCAGGCCCGACACCACCGGACGCCGCACGTTCGGCTCGTACCGGGCCGAGGTCTTCGCGTCGGGGCTGGCCGTGCTCATGATGCTCGGCGTGTCGGTCTACATCGTTATCGAGGCGGTGGGCCGGATCGGGTCGCCGGCCGAGCCGGCGTCCGGGGTGATGCTGCTCGTGGGCGTCATCGGGCTGGCGATCAACGCGGTCGGGCTCGTGCTGCTGCGGGCCGGCGCGGGGGAGAGCCTGAACGTGAAGGGCGCCTACCTCGAGGTGCTGGCCGACTCGCTCGGCTCGGTCGGCGTGATCGCGGCGGGCGCCCTCGTCGCCCTCACCGGCGCGGGCTGGTGGGACACGGTGGTCGCCTTGGCGATCGCGGCGTTCGTGGCCGTCCGGGCGGTGCTGCTCGGACGCGAGGTGCTGGCGGTGCTCGGGCAGCAGGCGCCGGCGGGCGTCGAGCCGACGAAGATGCTCGCGGCGCTGGAGGCGGTCCCGGGGGTCGAGCAGGTGCACGACCTCCACGTCTGGCAGCTCACGTCGGGCATGAACGTGGCGAGCGCGCACCTCGTGACGGGGGAGGCGTCCGGGGGCGAGGTGCTGAAGCGCGCTGGCGCGACGCTGCGCGACGACTTCGGCATCGCGCACGCGACGATCCAGGTGGAGGTGCCGGGCGTCCGCTGTGACGGGGCGGACTGGTAGGCGTCCGGTGTGATCGGCCGGCCGGTGACCGCGCGCGGCCCGGTTGGCGCTACGGCTGCACCGCGTCGTCGGCCCGGGTGACGAGTTGCTGCGCGAGCAGGGCGGCGACGCTGAGCTGTTCGCGGGTGGGCCGGCTGATGTGCGTGGCGGACGAGATCCGGAAGTGCCCGACGGTGCGTTCCCCCTTGTGGACGACCGCCGCGACGTAGCGGTCGGTGGGCAGGCCGTCGACGGCGTCCCACTCGTGGTCGCCGACGCGGAGGCGATCCTCGGGGGTGATCGCCGCATCCTCGGGGTCAGGGGCGACATCGAGGAAGAAGACGTCGTCGGCGTCCAGCAGCCGCGCGAGGATGCCGCCGATGCGCCGCTGCAGATCCCCGGGGGACTCTCCAGCGTGGACGCCCGCCAAGTCGCGCAGGTAGGTGCCGCGGCGGCTCGACAGCGAGCGGGCGCGGCGTCCCCACTGGACGATCTCGGTCACGGCGACGCCCACCAGCAGGATCGCGACGTCAAACTCGACGTCGGCGATCGCCTCCAGCATGAGCGAGTGGCGCGGCGCGGCCAGGAAGTAGTCGTGGCCGACGACCGCGCCGAGGGTCGCGAACCAGCCGGCGGCCCGGTCGCCCGCCACGGCCGCGAGCACGATCAGGCCGACGAACACGATCAGGCCGACGAGCACGACCCCCACGGTCGCCGGCTGCACGACCGGAACCTCACCGGCGAACCCCGCGACCACGATCGGGACGATCAGCGCGACGAGTCGCGGCAGGATGCGGCGCGGGTTGTCGGGATCCATGGGCGTCCTTTCGACCCCACGACTCTCTTGCCCGCCTCCTGAGAAGGAGCGAAGTTTCCGCGACGTGTGTCGGTTCGCGGGTTGTCCGACGACTCGCCGCGGCCGGCGGGGACACAGCGCTTCCACAGGAGGCGCTGCCATGATGGGCGGGTGCGAGGCTCCGTGGTGGCGCGCGTGATCGCGAGCGTCCTGATGGCGGCCCTGGCCCTGGGCGCGATCGCGCTGACCGGGGGCGGGGAGTTGAGCCGCGTCCAGACCGTGTTCGGGATGAACACGGCGTCCGGGGCG
>NZ_JBDHZL010000084.1:0-11108 GCF_039811905.1 Nigerium sp.
CGGACGCCACCCGCGGACGCGTCGCCTGCTCGAGGCCGTCGGGCGTGAAGAACCAGCGGTCGGCGTCCGGGCCGAACTTCGCCCGCCCGCGGCGGCGCAGCGCCGCCTGCCCGAGCACCGCGGCCGCCCGCTCCGGCGTCGTGAGCCGGCGCAGCCGGGTGGCCGCGGACGTCGACGTCGGATCGTCCTCAGCCATCGCGGCGTCCAGCAGGGGCGCCGCCTCGGGCGAGACGAGCCAGGCCGCGACGCCGGGCTCCACGCTCAGCGCCAGCCGAACAGCCAGAGCCCGACGCCGAGCAGCCCCGCGAACGCCAGGACGCCCAGGTACACCAGCACCAGGCGGGTGTCGCGCAGGAAGCACGCCGACCGGGTCAGCCCCGCCTCGCGGGCCTGCCAGTAGGCGACGAACCCCAGCACGGCGAAGACGGCGAGCGCCAGCGGGCCGAACGCCCACCCCAGCGCGGCGACGGTCGCGTAGATGCACAGGCGCAGCGGGTCGTGCGGCGACGTCCCGGACGCCTCGGCCTCCGCCTGCTCCGCCCGCGCCGTCGCCGCGGACGCCTTCAGCTTCTCGAACTGCGCCGACGCCCGCAGCCGGGCGCTCTCGGTCGAGTTGCGCAGCCGGGCCATGCTCTCGGACGCCTTCAGCCGGGCCGCGAGGCTGGGCGCGTCGGCGTCCGCATCGGCCTGCGGGGCGTCGGGGACGGGCTCGCTCGAGCCGTCCAACACGCTGCGGTGCGCCATCCGGCGGGGCTCGCCGGGCGCGTCTGGCTCGCCGGACGGCCCGGGCTGCCCGGACGCCCCCTGCCCCAGCGGGCCGACCTGCGCGGACGGCGGCGTCCCCTCGGCGAGGCGCCGCGCGGCGGCCTCGTCGTCGGCGCGGTCCTGCGGGCTGCGCGGTTCTTCGGTCATGCTTCCACCCTCTCTTGTCGAGCCGTCCCGATACGCTGCGCGGACAACTCGGGCCACGCCTGCACCGCGCAGAACGGCGCGCATTGGTGCGCCCCGGACTCCGACCGCGTGCCCACGTGCACGCAGCACTGGGTCAAACGTTCCTCCAGCATCGTGTCGATGTCCATGAAGGGTTTCACAGTGATCCGCTTCACGCGATCGGCGAGCAACGTCCGCATGCGTTCGGCCTGCCCCGGCAGGCGTCCGGCGGCGAGCGTCGCGAGCGTGCCGATGCCGAGGTCGCAGGCCGTGCAGATCGTCTTCCAGGTCTCCAGGGTCGCCGGGTGCGTCAGGGAGGTCTGCTCGCTCATCAGGTCCAGCAGCGACTGCTTCACCGCCGAGCGGAGCTGGGCGGGCAGGTCGCTGTCGGCGACCCGGTTCGCGATGAGCTCGGGCTCCAGTTCCAGCCACGACTTCAGGCGGTCGTGGCCGACGATCGACACGAGCGAGCGCCAGACGCCGGCGTCGTCGCGCAGCAGGTACCCCACGGAGGCGCAGTGCGGGTGCGAGCACGGCAGCCCGATCAGGTCGTGCCAGGCGACCACGCCCCCCGTCTGCGGCCCGAGCCGCTCCAGCGCGCCCGTGTGGGTCACGCGGTCGAGCGGGTCGATGCCCCGCCCGCGCCCCGACCCGAACACCGGCTGCAGCGCGACGCCCCCGACGAACGGCGTGTCGAGCGCCTTCAGCACGACCGCCCCGATGTCGTCGTCGTTGACCCCGGCCGCGATCGTCATGGTGAGCGTCGTGAACACGCCGGCCTCGGCCAGCCGCTCGATCGCGGCGTCCTTGCGGCGGGTCAGGTCCGCGCCGCGGTGGTGCACGGACGCCTCCGCCGACGGCCCGTCGTACTGCAGGTAGACCTCGGCGCGCCGGTTGTGCCGCGCCAGCGTCGCCAGCAAAGCGTCGTCGTCGGCCAGCCGGACGCCGTTCGTGTTCACCATGATCCGCACGATCGGGCGCTCGACGAGGGCGTCCAGCAGCTCGGCGAAGCGCGGATGGAGGGTCGGCTCGCCGCCCGACAGCATCAGGACGTCCAGCCGCCCGCCCTCGCGCGCGATGCGCGTGTCGACGTTCGCGAGCACGTCCTCCACCGAGGCCACGCCGTGCAATTGCGGCCCGGACGCCGTGAAACACGTCGGGCAGCGCAGGTTGCAGTGCTCGGTGACGTCCTGCAGCAGGATGCACGTGTGCTGGGTCTGCATGGCCGGCAGCCCATAGGCGTACGCCTGGGGCACCGGCCGGAAGTTGTCGGGGTCGTCGGGCACGTGGGCTTTGGTCGGCGCCTGCCACTGCTCCAGGTACCGCAGGATCGCGGCCGACTCCTGATACAGCGTCCGGACCCGCCCGTGGTCGGGGCACCCCCGCTCCAGCCAGACGCGCCCGTCCTGCTCCAGCAGCACCCCCGCGAGCCGGCGCGCCGCCCCGAGGCTCGGATCCTCCGCGTGGCAGCGCGGGCAGAACGCGGTGACGTAGCGGTGGAGGCGGTCGCCGCGCAGCGGGCGTCCGGGACCCAGGGCGCGTCTCATGGGCGTCACTCTAGGGGAGGGCGGTTCCGCCCGGCCGGGGGTGAGCGCCGGCCCTGCGGACGCGAAAAAGCGGACGCCGCGAGGCGTCCGCCGTGGAGGGTGCGGGGCGGGTACTTCTCAGGCGATCAGGCGGCGCGCACCTGCTTGACGAACCCGGTGGCCAGCGAACGGCCCAGCTTGACGACGTCGGCGTCCGCGTCGACCATCTCGTCCCACAGCTGGGCCGGATCGACGCAGTCGCGGCCGCGGCGCTGCGCGCCCTCCGCCCAGGACACCATCAGCGAGGGGGACGCCTCCGGGTGGAACTGGACGCCCAGGGCCGACCCGACCCGGAACGCCTGGAACGGCAGCGCCTCGGAGCGGGCCAGTTCGACCGCCCCGTCGGGCAGCGCGGTCACCGCGTCGTGGTGCGACTCGGGCACGCGGACGAGCCGCCGCGAGACCGCGTCGGCCAGGACGGGATCGTCGGCCGCGGCGTCCAACCAGCGCAGCTCGACCGCGCCCTCCTCGCCGCCCTCGTGCTCGACGGCCACCTGGCCGCCGAACGCCTCGGCGAGCAGTTGATGGCCCAGGCAGATCGCGAGCGTCGGGACGCCCGCCGCGACCGCCTCGCGGAGCCGCTGCCGGACCGACTCCAGATACGGGTACTGCTGACCGTCGGTCACGCTCATGCGCCCGCCGAGGACGATCAGACCGTCCTCCAGCTCACCGACCTTCGGGACGCCCACCGATGCGACGGGCACGATGCTGGTGACGACGCCCTGATCGGCGAGCCAGCCGCCGAAGCGGTCGATCGGCACGCCGGTGTCGAGTTGCAGAATCGTCACGGTACAAGGCTTGTACTTCATGACATCCACGGTAGTGGCCGTCCGTAACGGGCCGGTGACGGCCGCCCCACGATGGCAGGACGTGAGACCGGGCGTCCGGATCGTGGTCGGGTGCGCAGGCCCCCGTCTCGCTCCCCGCCCGGACGCCGCGTGGCCGCGCCCCTCCGCGCGCTCCGGTCGGGAGGGCCGCACCGGCGGCGGACGCGGCGAAGAATCGACGCGACACGCGTCCGACCCTTGACAATGGAAGCGCTCTCAGCAGAATGACCCTTACCAGTGAGAGCGCTCCCAGTCGCACGGTGGGTGCCCTCTCCACCACCCCGTCGGCGGGCCACCCGCCACGACAAAGGAGTCAGGAATGCAGATGAAGAAGCTGGCGGCGCTCACCGCGTCGATCGCGAGCCTCGCCGTGGTGCTGTCGGCCTGCTCGTCCGGAGCCACCCCCGCCGCGAACTCCCCCGCCGCGTCCACGGCGTCCAACGAGAAGGTCGAGCTGACCGTCGCGACGTTCAACGAGTTCGGCTACACCGACGCCATGTTCGCCGAGTACACCAAGGCGCACCCGAACGTCACGATCAAGCAGAAGAAGGCCGGCAAGTCGCAGGAGGCCCACGACAACATCATCACGCGCCTAGCCGCGGGTGGGTCGGGGCTGGCCGACATCGAGGCCGCCGACAGCGACTGGATGCCGGAGCTGAAGCCCCAGGCCGACAAGTTCGCCGACCTCAAGTCCGGCGACACGGACGGCCGCTGGCTCGACTGGGTGAGCGCGCAGGCCACCACGACCGACGGCAAGCTGCTCGGCTACGGCACCGACATCGGGCCCGAAGCCACGTGCTACCGGAAGGATCTTTTCGCCAAGGCCGGGCTGCCGTCCGACCGCGCGGGCGTGAAGAAGCTCCTCGACGGCGACTGGAACCACTACTTCACGGTCGGCAAGCAATTCAAGGCGAAGGTGCCGAACGTCGGCTGGTACGACTCGGCCGGCGCCGTCATGAACGCGCGGGTGCAGCAGCTCGAGAACCCGTACTCCTCCACCAAGCCGGAGGAGACGGTGATCCCGCTCGACCAGAACACGCAGATCAAGAACCTGTACGACACGACGCTGCAGGCGTCCGTGAACGACAAGCTCTCCGCCGGCCTCGGCCAGTGGGGCGACGACTGGATGGCCGCGTTCCAGAAGGGCTCCTTCGCGACCATGCAGTGCCCGAGCTGGATGCTCGGCGTCATCGAGGGCGCCGCGGCGGGCCAGACGAACTGGGACGTGGCGTCCACCTTCCCCGGCGGCGGCGGTAACTGGGGCGGCTCGTACCTGACGGTGCCGGCCGCGGGCAAGCACGTCGAGGAGGCCAAGGCGCTCGCCGCGTGGCTGACCGCCCCCGAGCAGCAGCTCAAGGCGTTCGCGAGCAAGGGCAACTTCCCGAGCCAGGTGCAGGCGCAGTCGTCGCCCGAGCTGGCGAAGGCGACGAACAAGTTCTTCAACAACGCGCCGACCGGCACGATCTTCGCGGAGCGGGCCAAGGCCGTCGCCACGCAGCCGTTCAAGGGCGAGCACTACTTCGCGCTGAACACGATCGTCGGCGAGGCCATCGGCCGGGTCGACGTCGACAAGACCGACGACGCCGCAGCGTCCTGGCAGAAGGCCGTGGCCGCCGCCAAGGAGATCACCGGCTAGTCCCACCCCTGCTCCGGGGGACGCCGCGGGCGTCCCCCGGAGCCGCCGGGCCGGCCGACCGCCGCCCGCCGGGCCCGGATCGGGCGCGAACCCACCCGGAACGAACGCGAAGGAGTGTCATGGCCACCATCACCGCCCCCCAGCCCACGCCGGGGGCGTCCGGGGGGCTCACCTGGAGGCAGCGGCTCAGCCGCTTCGACGTCCGGTCGGCCCCGTACCTGTACATCGCGCCGTTCTTCGTCCTGTTCGCGATCACCGGCCTGTTCCCGCTGCTGTACACGGCGTACGTGTCGCTGCGGCAGTACTCGCTGATCCGCGGCGACCTCGGGCCGGTCGGGCTGGAGAACTTCGCGTTCGTCCTCAACAGCCCGCGCTTCTACGTGGCTCTGCGCAACACGATCAGCATCTTCCTGCTCAGCTCGGTGCCCCAGGTCATCTGCGCGATCGCGCTGGCCGCGGTGCTCGACGCGAACCTGCGGGCGAAGACGTTCTGGCGGATGGGCGTGCTGCTGCCGTACGTGGTCGCGCCCGTCGCGGTCTCCCTGATCTTCGGGCAGATGTTCGCCGACCAGTCCGGCATGATCAACGCGGTGCTGACCGGCGCCGGGCTCGACCCGATCGGCTGGCACCGCGACGTCCTGCCGAGCCACCTCGCGATCGCGACGATGGTGAACTTCCGCTGGACCGGCTACAACACCCTGATCGTGCTCGCCGCCCTGCAGGCGATCCCGCGCGACGTCATCGAGGCGGCGATCGTCGACGGGGCGTCCCGGCTGCAGGCCTTCTTCCACGTCACGCTGCCGATGCTGCGGCCCACGATCATCTTCGTGGTGATCACGTCGACCATCGGCGGCCTCCAGATCTTCGACGAGCCCCGCATGTACGACAGCGTGGGCCTCGGCGGCAACAGCCGGCAGTGGATGACGGTGACGATGTACATGTACGAGCTCGGCTGGGGCGCCCAGAAGCAGCTGGGGCGGGCGTCCGCGGTCGCGTGGCTGCTCTTCCTGCTGATCGTCGCCATCGCGCTGCTCAACTTCGGCCTGACGAGGCGCATCGCGTCCTCGGGCGCGGTGAACCCGCGCCGAAAGAACCGCAACCGCAAGGGGGTCGCGCGATGAGCTCGGTCGGCATGGTCCACCAGTTGGCGGGCAAGGGCGCGGCCCGGGCGGCCGCGAGGGCGAACGAGCGCGCGAAGGCGCGGGCGGCGTCCGGGAAGACGACGGCGAGCCGCACGGGACGCGGCGGTCGCCTGGCCCAGGGCCAGCGGCGTCCGGGGTGGGTGACGTACGGGATCCTCGTCGCCGTGATCGCGATCTCGGCGTACCCGCTGTACTTCGCGTTCCTGCTCGCGTCGTCGACGGCGCCGATGATCGCGATGCACCCGATCCCGTCGCTGATCCCGCAGGGCCACCTCGTGGAGAACGTGCGGCGCGTGCTCGACGCCGACATCGGGTTCTGGTCGGCCATGCTGAACTCGATCTTCGTGGCGGTCGTCGTGTCGGTGTCGGTGGTGTTCTTCTCGACGCTCGCCGGGTTCTCGTTCGCGAAGCTGCGGTTCCGCGGGCGTCCGGTGCTGCTGGCGTTCATCGTGGGCACGATGGCGATCCCGGCGCAGCTCGGGGTCGTCCCGCTGTTCATCGTGATGGCCCACCTCGGCTGGACCGGCCAGCTCATCGCCGTGATCGTGCCCGGCATGGTGAACGCGTTCGGGGTCTTCTGGATGACGCAGTACCTGGAGGAGGCGCTCCCCTACGAGCTCATCGAGGCCGCCCGGGTGGACGGCTGCTCGATGATCCGGACGTTCTGGCACGTCGCCCTCCCCGCCGCCCGGCCCGCCGCGGCGATGCTCGCCCTGTTCACGTTCGTGGCGAGCTGGACGCAGTTCTTCTGGCCCTTCATCATCCTCGGGCCGTCGAACCCGACGCTGCCCGTCGCGCTGCAGTTGCTGCAGTCGACGCATTTCAAGGACATGTCGCTCATCATGTCCGGCGTCGTCATGGCGACGCTGCCGCTGCTGCTGCTCTTCGTGATCGCCGGCAAGCAACTGGTCTCCGGCATCATGGCCGGCGCGGTGAAGGGGTGAGGCGGGTGTTCGACGCGGGGTTCGTCTGGGGCACGGCGACCGCCGCCTTTCAGGTCGAGGGCGCCCCGGACGCCGACGGCCGCGAGCCGTCGATCTGGGACGACTTCTGCCTCACGCCGGGCGCGATCGCGCACGGCGACGACGGACGCCGCGGCGTCGACCACTACCGCCGTTGGGCCGACGACGTGGAGATCATGGCCGGCCTCGGCGTGAGCGCCTATCGCTTCTCGGTGTCGTGGCCCCGCGTGCTGCACGCCGACGGCCGCCTGAACCGCGCCGGGCTGGGCTTCTACGACCGGCTCGTCGACGCCCTGCTGCAGCGCGGCATCGACCCGTGGCTGACCCTGTTCCACTGGGACCTGCCCAGCTCGATCCCCGGCGGCTGGCTGGCGCGCGACACCGCGTCCAGGTTCGCCGAGTACGCGGTCGCGGTGCACGCGGCGCTGGGCGACCGGGTCACCCATTTCGCGACGCTGAACGAGCCGTGGTGCCCCTCGGTTCTCGGGTACGGGGCGGGCGTGCACGCCCCCGGGCACACGAGCCACCGCGAGGCGTTCGTCGCCGCCCATCACCTCCTGCTCGCCCACGGGCTGGGCATGCGGGCGCTGCGGGAAGCGGGCGTCCGGAAGGTCGGCATCGTGCTGAACCACACCCCGGCGTACCCGGCCGACCCGGCGAGCGCCGCCGACGTCGACGTGGCCCGCCGCTCCGACGGCACGAACCTGCGGCTGTTCGCCGACCCGCTGTTCCGGGGCGCCTACCCCGACGACGTCGTCGCCGACGCGGGGGCCGACTGGCCGGCCGAGGTCGTCCGGGAGGGCGACCTGGCGCTCATCGCCGCGCCGATCGACTTCCTGGGCATCAACTACTACTCGACGCAGCAGGTCGGCAGCCGTCCGGGGGTGCCGCTCACCCCCGCGATCACCGCCCCCGGGCTGGTCGAGATCCCGCGGGGGCTCCCCACCACCGAGATGGGGTGGGAGGTCGACCCCGACGGCTTCCGCCGCATGCTCGTGCGGCTGCACCGCGAGTACACCGGCCCGGCCGGCCTGCCGCTGTACGTCACCGAGAACGGGGCGGCCATGCCCGACGAGGTGGACGCCGACGGCGCGGTCCACGACGCCGACCGCATCGCCTACCTCCGCGACCACCTCACCGCCGTCGCGGACGCCCGCGCCGAGGGGGCCGACATTCGGGGATACTTCGTGTGGTCCCTCCTCGACAACTTCGAGTGGGCCGCCGGCTTCGAGAAACGGTTCGGGCTGGTGCGGGTGGCTGACGACGGCGTCCGGTACCCCAAGGACTCCGCGGCCTGGTTCGCGCGGGTCGTCGCGTCCGGCGACCCTCAGGGGTGAGGAGTGAGCGGTGAGCACTGACGACGGGCGTCCCGGGGGCGCGAACGGGAACGTCACCGGGGCCCCCACGCTGGAGGACGTCGCGCGGGCCGCCGGCGTCTCGCGCGCGACGGCGTCCCGGGCGATCAACGGCGGCGCGCTCGTCAGCCAGGAGACGAGGGACGCGGTGACCCGCGCCGTCGTCGACCTCGGCTACGCCCCGAACCAGGCGGCCCGGATGCTGGTCACCAAGCGGTCGGGGGTGCTCGGCGTCCTCGTGCCGGAGACGGACCTGCGCGTGTTCTCCGACCCGTTCTTCGCCTCGGTGTACCACGGGGTCGTGTCGGCGTTCACCGACCACGACGCCCAGGTGGTGCTCGCCATGAGCAAGCCGGGCCAGCCCGCCGAGACGATGCTGAGCTACCTGACCAGCGGCCGCATCGACGGGGCGGTGATCGTCTCGCACCACGGCACGGACCTCGCCCGGGCCACCTCCCGGCTCACCCAGCCGGTGGTGTTCATCGGCGACCCGGGCGTCGGGGGCCTGCCGTACGTCGACGTCGACTCGGTGCAGGCCGCGCAGGTCGCGACCCGGCACCTGATCGGGCAAGGCTGCCGGCGCATCACCACGATCACCGGCGCGATGGACATGCCCGCCGGACGGCAGCGTCAGCAGGGTTTCCTGGACGCCCTCGCCGAGGCCGGCCTCGAGCCGGCCGGCGTCGCGCACGGCAACTTCACGGACGCCGGCGGCCGCACGGCCGCGCGGGAGCTGCTGGAGGCGTCCCCCGATCTGGACGGCATCTTCGCGGCGTCCGACCTGATGGCGGCCGGGGCCATGCGGGTGCTGAGCGAGGCCGGCTACCGGGTGCCCGCGGACGTCCGGGTGGTGGGGTTCGACGACTCGGAGGCGTCCCGGCAGACGACGCCGCCGCTCACCACGATGACCGGCCGGGCCCACGAGATGGCCCGCATCGCCGGACGCATGCTGCGCAACTCCCTGGCGGGGCGTCCGTTCACCTACCCGGTGATCCTGAACAGCGAACTGGTGCCGCGGGCGTCCGCGTGAGGCGCCGGCGCGCAGCAGAGCGCCGGCGTCCCGGGTGAGGACGCCGGCGCCCGGTGATCGTGGGTGGCCCTCATCGGGTCCCTCAGATGGTCGTGCCCTCGTCGTCGATGACCAACTCGGGGTAGGCGGGCTGCCACATCGCCTCGAAAACCTGCTGCACCGGGTTGTCGAGCTCGATCTCCGCGACGCCCTCCTCCGACGCCGCCTGCGCGACCGCGATCGCGACCACCGCGGACACCCGGCGCAGATCGTTGACCGCCGGAAGCAGCGACGCACCCCGCTGGGACACCTGCGGCAGCGACGCGACCGCCTGGGCGGCCGCCGCGATCATGCCATCGGTGACGCGGCGGGCCCGGCAGACCGCCACGCCGAGGCCGATGCCGGGGAACACGAACGCGTTGTTCGCCTGCGCGATGTCGTACGTGACGCCCTCGTAGTCGACCGGGCCGAACGGCGACCCGGTGGCGATGAGGGCGGCCCCGTCGGTCCACGCGATGAGGTCGGCGGGAACCGCCTCGGCCTTCGGCGTCGGGTTCGACAGCGGCATGATGATCGGGCGGTCGACGTGCGACGCCATGTCGCGGATGATCTCCTCGGTGAAGCTGCCGTGCTGCGCGGACGTCCCGATCAGGATCGTCGGGTGCACGTTCCGGACGATGTCGCCCAGATCCGTGCGCCGCGGGTTGGTGATCTTCCAGTTCGCCAGCTCGGCCGCGTCCCGGGCGTAGGGCCGCTGGAAATCGCGCACCCGGTCGCCCAGCGCCGTCGAGATCAGGCCGCGGCTGCCCGTGCACCAGAACTGGGCGCGGGCCTCCTCGCGGGTGGCGCCCTCGGCGACCATGAGGTCGATGAGCAGATCGGCGATGCCCACGCCCGCCGTGCCCGCCCCGTGGATCACGACCCGCTGGTCGCGCAGCCGCTCCCCCGTCGCCTTGACGGCCGACAGCACCGCCGCGGCGACGACCGCCGCGGTGCCCTGCACGTCGTCGTTGAAGGTGCAGATGTTGTCGCGGTACTTGTCGAGGATGCGGTGGGCGTTGGCCGCCCCGAAATCCTCCCAGTGGATCATCGCGTGCGGGAACACCTTGTTGGCGGCCTCGACGAACCGCTCGATGAACTCGTCGTACTGCTCCCCGCGCACGCGCGCGTGACGCAGCCCGAGGTAGAAGTCGTCGTTCAGCAGGCCCAGGTTGTCAGTGCCCACGTCGAGCACGACCGGCACCATGCGGTCGGGGTCGAGGCCGCCGGCCGCCGTGTAGAGGCTCTTCTTGCCGATGGTGATGAGGACGCCGCCGACGCCCTGGTCGCCGATGCCCAGGATCCCCTCGCTGTCGGTGACGATGATCGCGTCGACCTCGTCGGCGTCGCGGCCGCTCGAGCGGAGGCTCTCCTCGATCGTGTCCGCGTCGCCGTCGTCGATCGACAGGAACACCGCGTGCAGCCGGTTGTAGAAGTGGCTGAACAGTTCGATCGCCTCGCCGATGGTCGGCGTGTAGACGATGGGCATCATCTCCTCGAGATGCTCAGACAGCAGCCGGTAGAAGAGCACCGTGTTCCGCTCCCGCAGCGCGGAGAGGTGGATGAACTTGTCGAAGTTCGTCCGCCGCGCCCGGAACTGCTCGTACACCCTGCTCAACTGC
>NZ_JBDHZL010000085.1:0-11102 GCF_039811905.1 Nigerium sp.
GCAGGAGGCGGAGCCGGTGCAGGAGGTGGAGCCGGTGCAGGAGGCGCCGCGACCCGCCCTGGACGCGCCGCCGGTCCTCGAGCCGATGCTGGCGACCGCGGCGACGGCGTCCGAGGTGACCGGGGACGGCTGGACGTTCGAGGTGAAATGGGACGGCTACCGCGCGATCGCGGCCGTCGCGGACGGGCACGCG
Organism: Nigerium sp.; assembly: GCF_039811905.1. Taxonomy (NCBI): domain Bacteria; kingdom Bacillati; phylum Actinomycetota; class Actinomycetes; order Propionibacteriales; family Propionibacteriaceae; genus Nigerium; species Nigerium sp. The sequence continues at coordinate 194 of NZ_JBDHZL010000085.1, forward strand.
ACGTGGCGCAGCCGGCGCGGGCTCGACCTGCACTACCCCGAGCTCGCGGAGATCGAGCGCCTGCTGGCCGGGCGCGAGGCGGTGCTGGACGGCGAGATCGTCGTCCTCGACGACCAGGGCCGCTCGCGGTTCGAGCTGCTGCAGAACCACGGCCACGGCTCGGGCGCGGCCCACTACATGGCGTTCGACCTGCTGTTCCTTGACGGGCGGTCGCTGGTGCAGCAGCCCTACCGGGAGCGCCGGGCGGCCCTGCGCGCGCTGCTGGGCGCGGGCGGGCGGTTCGTGCACGTCCCCGACGACATCGGCACGGACGCCGACGCCGCCCTCGAAGCCAGCCGCGAGGCCGCGCTGGAGGGGGTCGTCGCGAAGCGCCACGACAGCGTCTACCAGCCCGGACGCCGCGCGCGGACGTGGCTCAAGATCAAGAACGTCCGGACGCAGAGCGTGATCGTCGTCGGCTGGGCGCCGGGGCAGGGCGGCCGCGCGCACACCATCGGCGGGCTGCTGCTCGCGGTGAACGGCCCCGGCGGGCTCGCCTACGTCGGGCGCGCCGGCAGCGGGTTCAGCGACCGCGCCCTCCGCGAGGCGCGCGAGGTGCTCGCGACCGCCGAGCGCAACACTCCGCCGCTGGCCGGGTTGCCGCGGGCCGACGCCCGCGGCGTCCAGTGGGTGGAGCCGTTCCTGGTCGGCGAGGTGACGTACGCGGAGTGGACGTCGTCCGGACGCCTCCGCGCGCCGGTGTGGCGCGGCTGGCGTCCGGACGCGGACCCCGACGACGTCGTCCGGGAGGGGTAGCGGTCCGCACCTTCGGGGAGGGGGTTGGCCACTGCGACGTCGACCAGCGACGATGGGGGCATGACTCTGACTGCACTGGAGGCGTCCGAGGGCGCCCGCGGGTGGCGGCTGCTGCTGGGCCGCCTGCACCTCACCGTGGACTGCGGCGGCTTCGACGAGGCCCTCGAGTTCATCGAGCGCGTCGCCGAGATCGCGAACGACCAAAACCACCACCCCGACATCGACCTGCGATACAACCGAGTCCACCTGGCCGTGGTCAGCCACGACGCCGGCGGGCTCACCGACCGCGACGTCCGGCTGGCCGAGGCGATCTGCGTCATCGTCGATGAGCTCGACCTCAAGCCCGAGCGCGCCTCGCTCACCGAGGTCGAGATCGCGATCGACACGCTGGACGCCGGGGCCATCCGGCCCTTCTGGGCCGCGGTGCTCGGCTACGAGGACGACGGCGACGAGGTCCACGACCCTCAGGGCCGCGGCCCGACGGTGTGGTTCCAGCAGCTGAGCTCGGAGAACCCGGTCCGCAACCGCATCCACCTCGACGTCACCGTGGCCCACGACGAGGCCGAGGAGCGCATCGAGGCCGTCCTCGCCGCGGGCGGCCGGCTGGTCTCCGACGACCGCGCGCCGGCGTTCTGGATCCTCGCGGACGCCGACGGCAACGAAGCGTGCGTGTGCACCTGGCAGGGGCGCGAGGAGGACTAGCTGAGGTCGCCCCGGCAGCCCGAGCCGCCGGCTCGCCCGCCCGAGGGGGTGGCGGCTACTCTGCCCCGGTGAGCGACGACCTGACGATCCCGCCCGGGCCGGGCATCCCGGCCGGCGTCGTCGTGCCCGGCGGCGAGCTGGTGGAGCGGTTCTCGCGGTCGTCCGGGCCGGGCGGGCAGGGCGTCAACACGACGGATTCGCGCGTCCAGTTGTCGCTGGATCTCTCGTCCGCGACGCCGTTCACGGACGCCCAGCGGGCCCGCCTGCTGCGCCGGCTGGGCGCGCGGCTGAGCGGCGGCGTCCTGACCGTGGAGTCGTCGGAGGAGCGGTCGCAGTTCCGCAACCGGGCGGCCGCGCGGGAGCGGATGGCGTCCGTGCTGCGCGCGGCGCTGGCCCCGCCGCCGCCGGCACGCCGGAAGACGCGTCCGACGAGGGGTTCCGTCGAGCGGCGGCTGTCCGCGAAGAGGCGGCGCTCGCTGACCAAGCGCGCGCGGGGGCGTCCGGACGTCGAGTGAGTCAGCCGAGGAGCGTCTCCCCGACGAACCCGCCCTCGGACGCCCCCGGCGGGATCGCCCACAGCCCCGACCCGGTGTGCAGCAGGTACTCGCTCAGCCGGTCGTTGCGGGCCAGGTTGGCCTGCATCGGAATGTAGTGGGTCGCCGGGTCGGTCACGTAGGCGAGGAAGAACAGGCCGGCGTTGAGGCGTCCGAGGTCGTCGTTGCCGTCGACGAAGTTGTAGCCGCGGCGCAGCATCTGGCGACCGCCGCTGTGGTCGGGGTGCGCGAGGGCCATGTGCGAGCGGGTGTCGATCAGCGGCTTGTTGCCGCGTCCGGCGAGGGCGAAGTTCGCGGCCGTGAACTCCTGCCCGCCCGACAGCGGGGCCCCGGAGTTCTTCGTGCGCCCGATGATCGTCTCCTGCTCGCGCAGGGGCGCCCGGTCCCAGGTCTCGATGTGCATGTTGATGCGCCGGGCCACCAGGTAGGAGCCCCCGGCGAGCCAGTCGCCCCGCGCGTCGCGCCCGGACGGAACCCACACGTGCTCGTCGAGCAGGCGCGCCTCCTCCAGCTTGAGGTTGGCGGTGCCGTCCTTGAAGCCGAAGAGGTTGCGGGGGGTGTCCTGGGCGGTAGAGGTCGACGACGTCCGGCCGAAGCCGAGCTGCGACCAGCGCATCGCGGCCCGGCCGAACGCGATGCGGGACAGGTTCCGGATGGCGTGCACGGCGACCTGCGGGTCGTCCGCGCACGCCTGGACGCACAGGTCGCCGTCGGAGTGGGCCGCGTCCAGCCGGTCGCCCGGGAAGTGCGGCAGGCGGGTCAGCGACGCCGGACGCCGCCCGGCGAGGCCGAACCGGTCGCGTCCGCCCTCGCCGAAGAGGGTCGGGCCGAACCCGAACGTGATCGTCAGGCCGGACGGCGGCAGCCCGACCGCCTCGCCCGTGTCGTCGGGCGGCGCGTCGTAGGACTTGCCCGTCCCCCCGCCCACCGGGACGCCGCGGGTCATCTCCGCGGCGGCCTCGGTCCAGTCGCGCAGCAGCCCGACGAGCTCGGCCTTCACCGTCGTCGTCACGTCGAACGCGGCGAAGTGCAGCCGGTCCTGCGCGGGGGTCGCGATGCCGGCCTGGTGCGCGCCGTAGAACGCGTAGGACGCCCCCGGCGCCGGCTGGGCCGCGCCCGCGGCGTCCGCCCCGGAGCGGCCGGCTGCGAACCCGCCGACGCCCGCCCCGGCGACGGCGAGCGTGCCGCCGGCGCCCCACAGGAGCCCGCGCCGACTCACCCCGGACGGCATCAGATCACCGCCGCGGTGAGCTTCGACAGAGGCTCCGACAAGGCGTTCACCGCGTCCGAGAGCTGCTTGATCTGGGCGTCGCTGAGCTGGTCGTACCCCACGTACCCCGACCCGGACCTGTGCTGCGCGAGCAGGCGGTCGAGCGCGGCGAAGCGGGTCTCCAGCTCGGCGTCCAGGGTCTTGTCGCGCTTCGTGAGAATCGGACGCAGCCCCTGCCACGCCACGCGCGCCCCGTCGACGTTGGCGGCGAAGTCGTACAGGTCGGTCCGCGACCAGTACTCCTCCTCGCCGGTCACCTTGCCGGTCGCGACCTCGTCGAGCAGCGCCTTCGCGCCGTTCGCGATCTGGTCGACGGTGAACGAGATCGTCCGCGTCCGGTCGTACAGGGTCTGCGTGTTCGCGACCAGATCGGACGCCGCCGCCTTCCGTTGGGCGTCCGACAAGGGCTTGTACCCCTTGGCGCGTTGGGGCCAGAGGTCCTTCTCGATGAGATGCCAGCCGGTCCAGGTCTCGCCCTGCTGCAGGTCGGCCTCGCGGGCGTCCATCTTCGGGTCGAGGTCGCCGAACGACTCGGCGACCGGCTCGATGCGCTCCCAGTGGGTGCGCGCGTCGGCGTAGAGGGCCCGGGCTTCGGCGTCCTTCTTCGCCGTGTAGAGCGCGGCGAACTTCTTCGTCTTGGCGAGCAGCTGCTCGGTCTGGTCCTTCACGTAGAGCTGGTACTCGCGGTTGGCCTGCTCGACGAGCTGCGAGTCCTCCGCGGACGTCGTCGGGGCGTCGGCCGCGGCGTCCACGGTGAACGCCGCCCGGATGCCCTCGCCGACCATGCCCGGCTTGCACGCCGTGAAGTACTGGCCGGGCTGCGCGGCGACCACGAGGTCGCGGGTGAGTCCGGGGCCGATGTTCTCCACCTCGCCGAGGATGCGCAGCCCGTCGGAGCCGAGCAGGTAGAACTCGGTCACCTGCGCGCCCCCGTTGGTCACGGTGAACGTCAGCGGCCCCGCGGGGGCCTGCGTGGCGGACACCTGGCACTCGGTGTCGGTCGCCGTCACGGCCAGGCTGCGCGGGTTCGCGCCGGCGGACGCCGCGGGGCGGTTGTCGGTGCAGCCGGCGAGCGCGCCGCCGGCGAGCACGAGGGCGAGGGCGGACGCGGCGGGGCGCGCGAGGGCGCGTGCGGTCATGGGCTGGTCCCTTTCTGGGTGTGACGAGCTGAATCGGTGGGGATCGCGGGTTGACGAACGGCGGGAGTCAGCGGCCGGTCGCTGCGACGGCCGGTTCGGACGCCGGCCGCGCCGGGGCGTCCGGCTTGCGCCGCATCGCCCGGACGAAGAAGTACAGGGTGGGCACCACGTACAGCACCCAGACGACCGCCTCGACCTTGGTCGTGGCCGGGGAGAAGTTGAAGACGCCCTTGAGCAGCGCACCGACCAGCGAGCCGGGCGCGATGACGTGGCTGACGTCGAACGCGAGGTCGTTCAGACCGGGCAGGACGCGGGCCTCCTGCAGGTCGTGGACGCCGTACGCCAGCACCCCGGCGGCGACCAGCACGAGGAACCCGCCGGTCCAGGCGAAGAACCGCGACAGGTTGATGCGGATCGCGCCGCGGTAGAACAGGTAGCCCAGCACGACCGCGACCGCGAGCCCCAACAGGGCTCCGAGCAGGGGGTTCGTCGCCGAACCGCCCGTGCGCGTGGCCGCCTGGGTCGCGGCCCAGAGGAACAGGGCGGTCTCCAGCCCCTCGCGACCGACCGCGAGCAACGCGATGAAGGTGAGCGACCACGGGCGGGCGTCGGCGGCGGCGTCCACCTGGGCGCGGAGCTCGCCGGAGAGCGTCCGGGCGCTGCGGGCCATCCAGAAGATCATCCACGTGACGAGGCCGACGGCGACGATCGATAGCGTCCCGCCGATGATCTCCTGCGCCTCGAACGTGAGGCCCTTGGGGCCGAACGTCAGGACCGCCCCGAACGCGAGCGACACGGCCACCGCGATGCCCACGCCCAGCCACACGCGCGGCAGGAGGCCGCGGCGGCCGCTCTTGACGAGGTACGCCACGAGGATGCTGACGACGAGCGCCGCCTCCAGCCCCTCGCGGAGGCCGATCAGGAAGTTGCCGAGCATGGGTTCGTCTTTCTGCTGGATGCGCCTTGTTAGGTAAGGCGCGCCTAAGTTAGCGTCTCCAGGCGGGAATTACCACACGTCCACTTTGCGGAAATATGCGGTCGGCGCGTGCCCGCCGAGTTGGGCAAACGCGGACGGATGAGTGACACTGGGTGGGTCGTATTGCCTCCCGAGGAGGATCCTCGCCGTGACCGATCTCCTGGTTCGCCCGCTCATCCCGCGCTGAACCGACGCTGCCCGCAGGGCTCCGGTCGGCGCACCCGACCTCAGGAGACCCTCATGCAGCACCCCGTCACGCTCCACGACGTCACGCTCACCTGGCCCGACGGCTCGACCATTCTGGACGCCGTCACGGCGTCGTTCTCGTCCGGACGCACCGGCATCGTCGGCGACAACGGCTCCGGCAAGACCACGCTGGTGCGCCTGGTCAGCGGCGACGTGTCCCCCACGTCGGGGGTGGTGGACGTCGCCGGCTCGGTCGGCGTCCTGACGCAACGGCTGACGCTCGAGAAGGACGCCACGCTGGCCGACCTGCTCGGCGTCCGGACGAAGCGCGACGCGCTCCGCGCGATCGAGGCCGGCGACGCCTCCCCCGACCGCTTCGACGAGCTCGCCGACGACTGGGACGTCGAGGCGCGCACCTCCGCCGTGCTGGCCGTCGCCGGGTTGGGGCACCTGGCGCTCGACCGCCGCGTCGGGACGCTCTCGGGCGGCGAGGCCATGCTGGCCGCCGTCGCGGGCCTCCAACTGGCCGGCGACGACGTCGTCTGCCTGGACGAACCCACCAACAACCTGGACGCCGCCGCCCGCGAGCGCCTGTACACCCTCGTGGACGCCTGGCGCGGCAACCTGCTCGTGGTCAGCCACGACGTCGCGCTGCTCGACCGGCTGGACGCGACGGTCGAGGTGCGCGGCGGGTCGCTGACCGTCTTCGGCGGCGGGTACTCGGCGTTCCGCGAGTATCTCGCCCGGCAGCAGGAGGCCGCCCGCCGCGACCTCGCGGACGCCGAGCGCCGGCTCGCCGCCGAGAAGCGTCAGCGCATCGAGCTGCAGGCACGGCAGGCGAAGCGGCAGCGGTACGCCGCCACCACGCAGGCGAGCTCGGGCCTCGGCAAGGGCGGGGTGGACTACTTCCGCAACCGGGCGGAGAAGGCGGGCGCCGGCGAGCGGGCCACCGCGGCGTCCAGGGAGGCGGAGGCGCGCGAGGCGGTGGCGGCCGCGGAAGAGGCGGTGCGCGACGACGTGCGGATCCGGGTGGACCTGCCCGACCCCGGGGTGGCGTCCGGACGCCGGCTGGCCGAGTTGGCGGACGCCGACACGACGTTCGTCCTGGCCGGGCCCGAGCGGTGGGCCCTGACCGGCGCCAACGGCGTCGGGAAGACCCTGCTGCTCACCGAGCTGGTCACGGGCACGGCGCCCGAGCCGGCGCCCATCCTCCCGGGCGACCACCCGACGGACGCCGCGGACGGGCGACCGCGCCGGCCGACGGCCCGTGCGCACACCGAACGCATCGGCTACCTGCCGCAGCGGCTGGACGCCCTCGACGACGGTGCGAGCGTGCTGGACAACGTCCGGACGGCGGCGCCGGGCGTCCCGCCGGGAGAGGTGCGGGCCCGGCTGGCGCGGTTCCTGTTCCGCGGGGACGAGGTGGAACGCCTGGTCGGAGGGCTCTCCGGCGGCGAGCGGTTCCGGGTATGCCTGGCGCGGCTCCTGCTGGCCGACCCGCCCCCGCAGTTGCTCGTGCTGGACGAGCCCACCAACAACCTCGACCTCGCCAGCGTCGACCAACTCGTGGACGCCCTCGCCGCCTACCGCGGTGGGCTGCTGATCGTGAGCCACGACGAGCACGTCCTCGGACGCCTCGGCCTCGATCGTCGGTTGGTGCTCGCCCCGGACGCCGACCGCGGACTGAGGCTGCTGGACGCTTAGCCGCCGGTGTGGCGGGCGGGACGACCCGACCGGGAGGCGAGCGAGGGCCCCACCCCGGACCCGCCGGAACGCTGCAGGCGTTTCGCCAACGCTGCAGGCGTTTCGCCAACGCTGCAGGCGTTCTCGAAACGCCGGGCTTAAGCCGGAACGCTGCCTTACGTAAGGCAGCGTTCTCGCCGGAGGCAGGCGTTGTGGAAACGCTGCAGGCGTTTCGCAGTTTACTGCAGGCGCTTCGCACACGCTGCAGGCGTTTCGCGACTTACTGCAGGTGTTCCGCAAACGCTGCAGGCGTTTCACCCCCGGGGCGAGCCACACGCCCACGGCGCCCGCCGCACAGCCCCACGCTTCACGTCCGCACACCCACACCCGTCAGCCGCGCAACCCCTCGGGCGCCTGGAACTCGATCCAACTCTCCCCACCGGTGCGCACGGTCACCCTCGCCGCGCGGACGTCCGCCGAGTCGTACGTCGTCCCCCCGGTCTGCGGGTTCCGGTCCCACCGCGGGAAGGAGCTGCCGGCCACATGCACGCGCAGGCGGTCGCCGGGCGCGAACACGCACGCGGTCGCCCACAGGGTCACGTCGACCGTGAACGGCTCCCCCGGCTCGACGAGCCTCCGCTCGTGCCCCGGCTCGAAGAGCCCGTCCCCGGCGTAGCTGTCGCGCCAGCTGGCGCGGGTGATCCCGTCGCACAGGGTGATGCTCGCGCCGTCGGGGGTGACCCGCGTCACCCGGACGACCACGTCGACATCCGGCGCCTCCGCCTCCAGCGCGAGGTGCGCCCGGACGCCTCCGATCATCTCCAACGGCTCCCGCAGCGGCCCGGACGTGAAGCACAGCACGTCGTCGCGCGCCTCGATGCCGCGCTGGTCCGCCGCGCCCGCGGGGAATCCGGACGCCATCATCGTCGAGCCGCCCACCGTCGGCACGGGGTCGGCGGGGTCGGAGACGAACGACTCGGCGCCCCCACCGGACGCCGCCGCGGCGTCCTCATCCGCGATCAGCGTCAGCCCGGGCCCGAGCAAAACCCGTTGCCAACCGAAGTCGGGCAGCTCGTCGTAGCCGCGCCAGGCGTCCTCGCCCATGACGAACAGAAGCACCGCAGGGACGCCCGCGAGCGACCCCTCGTCGGGATCGCGGTCGCGCAGCACGTCGCCGAACCAGCGCGCGTGCAGCGACGACAGGTCCCCATAACCCCCCACGGACGCCGCCCCCGCGGCCATGCCGAAGCTCCGGTCGGGGTGGCGTCCGGTCTGATCGATGTGCGTCCAGGGACCGATGACGAGCCGGGGCCGCGGGCAGCGGCCGGCGCGGGCGGCGTCCAACTGGGCCCGGTACTGCTGCAGGGTCGTGACGAGGAAAATGTCGTACCACCCGCCGATGTGGAGCGTCGCGAGGTCGAACGGGCCGCCGGCGGTCGGCTCGTCCCACAGGCGCGAGCTCGCGTCGCCGGGCGTCGCCCCGAACGACGGGACGATGCGCTCCGCGATCCACAGGTCCACCTCGTCGGCGAGGGCAGCAAGCGGCAGAACCCGGAGGAGTTCGCCCGAACGCTGCCGGCGATCCTCCTCGTCGTAGGCGTCCAGGGACGCCGCGAGCCCGGCCTGGTCGCCCGCGTGCCGCCGGGCGATCTGGGCGAGCACCGCCGACGCGTGCCCCCAGCCGAACCGGCTCCCGAACTCGATGGCCCCACCCCGGATGACCGCCCCGTTGTCGGCGTTCCCGCCGGCCGAGAATCCGGTGGCGGTCGCCTTGAGCGCCGGGGGACGCCTCAGTGCGGCCCGCCACTGGGTCTCGGAGAAGTAGGACCGCCCCCACATGCCGACCGTGCCGTCGCACCACGGCTGCGCGGCGAGCCAGGCGATCGTGTCCTCGCCGTCGTCGGCCTCGTTCACCGACGGCTCGAAGTCCCCGTCGGAGCCGAACCGCCCGCGGACGTCCTGCGCGACCACCGCGAAGCCGGCCGCGGCGACGGTCGTCGGGTTGAAGTAGGCCGACGCGACGGCGAGGTCGCGGCCGTACGGCGTCCGGGTGAGGAGGGCGGGGTGCGGGTCGGCGGCGTCCGGACGGTAGACCGTGCTGCGCAGGATCGTCCCGTCCCGCAGCGGCGTCTCGACGTCGTACTCGACGACGATGCGTCGAGATCCTGGGCGGACGTCCGTCATCGGGCCGCCACCTCCCGACCCAGTCGCGCGGTGTCCGTGCGGTAGGTCTCCTTGAGGAACAGGCCCGTCACCACGGCGGACACCAGGCAGGCGCCCGCCGTCGCCGTGGCGACCGGCAGCCAGCCCTGCGGTCCGCTGCCCTGAATGGACGCCGCGATCGCCGGCGCGAAGCCGGTCACGATGAGCGCGAGCTGGCTGGTGATGGCCGCCCCGGAGAACCGCACCTCGGTCTCGAACAGCTCACCCAGCAGCAGCGGGAACAGGGCGTTGACCAGCCCGTACGAGATGGACATCAGGCTGATGCCTCCGAGATACATGAGGACGATGCTGCCCGTCCCCATGGACCACAGCAAGAAGAAGATGCTGCCCGCGCTCAGCACCGATCCGAGCATGAACACCGGTTTCCGGCCGAAGCGATCCGCGATGCGCCCGGCGATGGGCTGGAAGCACATGCCGAGGAAGGCGGTCAGGATGTTCATGCCCAGCATGATGGGCTGGGCGATGTGCAGGGACCGGACGCCGTACGACAGCACGAACGCGCTGAAGATCGACGACACGACCGACACGAGGTAGATGCCGATGCCGACCAGCACGCGGCGCCAGTGCTGCCGGAAGACGACGACCAGCGGCCACTCGCGCCAGGTCGTCCTCGTCTGCTCCTCCTCTTCGAGGACCTGCTCGAAGACCTCCGGCTCGGGCAGCGTCCGTCGGATCCACAATCCGATGAACGCGACGACGATGCTGAGAAGGAACGGCAGTCGCCACCCCCAGGCCAGGAACTGCTCGCGCGGCAGCAGCGACACGAGCAGGAACGCGAGCGACGACAGCATGACGCCGAACACCGTCCCGGTGTTGACGAAGCTCGTGTAGAAGCCGCGCTTACCCTCGGGGGCGTGCTCGAGCGCCATCGTCGCGGCGCCCGCCGACTCGCCGGCGGCCGAGATCCCCTGGCACACCCGCAGCAGGACCAGCAGCACCGCCGCGGCCGGGCCGATCTGCTGCGCGGTCGGCAACAGACCGATCGCGGTGGTCGAGATGCCCATCAACAGGAGCGTGAAGAGCAGCATCTTCTTGCGGCTCACCCGGTCGCCCAGGTGGCCGATCACGACGGCCGCCAGCGGCCGGACGACGTACCCGATGCCGATCGTCGCCATCGAGAGCACCTGCCCGAGGCGTCCGTCTACCTGCGGGAAGAACAGTTCGTTGAAGACCAGCGCGGACGCCGACACGTACAGGAAGAAGTCGTAGTACTCCAGCGTGCCGCCGACGAAGGCGGCCACGGCCGCGCGTCGCGCGGAGGATGCGTGGTCGGCGTCCGGGCCCGGCGCGACGGGTTCGTGCGAGGCCAACTCCGAGGGGGACTCTGTGCTCATGATCACTCCTTCGTGACAACGGCGGACGGTGAGGACGCCGGGACGCG
>NZ_JBDHZL010000086.1:0-10988 GCF_039811905.1 Nigerium sp.
TCCGAGGCCCTGTCTTGTTGCGTTCGGTGAAGTGGTCGGGCTGACAGGATTTGAACCTGCGACCCCTTGACCCCCAGTCAAGTGCGCTACCAAACTGCGCTACAGCCCGCGACCGGCCACCGTAGTGGCCAACGACGCAGTAGCTTACACTTCCCCTACCCTTCGCTCCAATCGGCGCACCGCCGCCGACGGGCCCGATCCCTGGAGGTGAGCATGTCCTACCCCACCGTCGCCCCGACCCCCGAAGATCGCTACGACGCCGACTCGAACTTCTCCAAGCCGATCCCCCACCGGCCGCGTCCTCAGTCGCCTGAATCCCCTGGTCAGAAAGCCAATGAGCGCGTCAGCGGCGGCGCCGGAACCGGCGCCGCCGCTGACGAGGGGTGAGGCGTCCCACAATCTGAGGGGCCGCGTCCCCAGACCTTCTCGGTCCGCGGCCCCGCGAACGACCGCCCTACTTCTTGAGGCTGAACAGCCAGGCGAGCAGGTAGGTCTTGCTGGTCGAGTCGTCGACGTCGCCCGCGGGCAACGAACGCGCCTGCTGGAGCGCGGCGGTCCGCTGCTGTTCGCCGGCCATCGCCGCGTACATCAGCATCAGGTCGCCGTACTGCTGGGTGAATCCGCCGCTCGCCGTGCCCTCCTTGACGTTGGCGTCGATGCGCGCGGGGTCACCGCCGAGGAAGTCCGACGACGGGTTCATCGGGATCAGCAGGATCGCCAGCGCGGCCGCCGGCTCCGCCGAGAACCACGTCGCGTAATCGCGTTTGCCCCCGAACACCAGCGGCGTCACCTCATGGCCGAAGCCCTGGTAGACGGGCTGCGACTTGTCGAAGTTCGTCCAGTACGCACGCGCGGACTGCGCCTCCAGCGCGTGCATCCAGCGCGCCTCCGCCTCCAGCTTCGCGTTCCCGGACGCCCGCGCCCACAGCGTGAGCCCCGACCAGGCGTTCACGGCCTCCGACACCGACTCCTGGTTGTTCCCGTCGGCGAACGGAGCCGTCCCGGACGCCCACGAGTGCGAGTTGTACACGTCGAACACCCGCCGCTGCGGGAACAGCTCCGTCGCCGGGGACGTCGCGATATCCGCCGCCAGCAGGTTCATCACCGGCTTGATGCGGTCGGCCAGCCCCGGGTCATCCGCGGCCATCACGCCCGCCGCGTACAGGAAATACCCGTAGTGGAAGTGGTGATCGTTGAACTCGTCCGACCCGAACGACGCCGTCTTGCCGACGATGCCCTTGTTCGTCGAGTCGTAGGAGAAGCAGAACGCCTGCGCCTGCTGGCACCCGGACGCAGTCGTCCAGCGCGTCAGAGAATCCGTGACCTTCTGCTTCAGCGAGTCCGCCTGCTGCGTCGCCCCGATCTGCTTCGCGATCGTGTACAACTGCGCGTCGCGGAACAGCGCCTTCCCGCCGAAGTACGTGTCGGCCGGGTACGGCTTGGCCGCCGCGAGGTCGGCGTCCAGAGCCGTCTTCAGCTCGCCCTTCTCGTCGTCGCTCAGCCGGCTGAGATCGAGCTGGGTGCGCGCGGCGTAGACCGGCGTCGTCCAGGAGATCTCGTTGCCCGAGCAGACCTTCATCGTGCCGAGGATGCTCGCGTACGTCCCCAACGTGCAGGAGGACGCCGCCCCCTGCTGGTGCGGCTCCAGCGCCAGGGCGGTGGGGCCGCCCGACGTCTCGTAGGTGAGCGTCGTCTTCGCGTCGCTCCCCACCTCATAGGACGCCTTCGTGCCGGTGATCTTCGGCTTGGCCAGCTCGGCCATCGCCTGGGCGTCCCCGCCCTCGGGGACGACGAAGAACGTCACGCTCCCCCGCGCCTGCAGGTCGACGCCCCGCTGCGAGATCGTCCCGTTGTCGGCGACGACGACGTAGGTCGTGTTGCCGTCCTTCGCCGTCCACTGCCCGCCGGACTGCACGAACGCCACGTTCGTGGACACGCGCTGGGCGGCGTCCGCGGTGTAGGTGATGAACGGCGAGCCCTGCGTGAGCCGGATCTCGCCGAGCTTCGACGCCCCGTTGGACGCCGTCAGCGTCACGCTCAGGTCGTCGTAGCCGGTGACCTGCCACGACGGCGTCCCGAGGCCGACCTGCACGAGCGGCTTGTAGCTGCCCATGATGGTCTTCGCGGATGTCGTGACCGTCGGCAGCCCGAGGCTGAACCCCTTGCCGTCGACGCCGAACGACAGCGGCATCGGGAACACCGGCTGCGCCTGGTCGCCGAAGACGAGCCCCGAGAACCAGCGGTTCGTCGGCGGCAGCAGCCCCGGGGCGAGCCGGTTGGGCTTCAGGTCCTTGCCGGGGGCTGAGCCGAGGGCGTCCACGGCCGCCTGGACGGCCGCCGGGTCGAGCACCGTGTCGGCGGACGACCCGGGCGCGCCCCCGGTGGGCTCGTTCTGCCCCGGCGTCCGGGTGCAGCCGGCGAGCCCGACCGCGAGGCAGGCGAGAGCGATGACGAACGCCAGAAGGCGACGCATGCGCTACCTCAGCCCGATCTTCGTCAGGAACGACAGCACCGACTGCGTCGGGCCGGCGAGCCAGCCGTCGTCGCGCAGCCGCATCTCAGCCGTCACCGGGGTGCCCTTGCGGGTCAGCGTGTCGGTCGGGGACGCCTTCAACTCGTCGCTGGTCACCGTGACCGTCGTGATCGCCTCGGCGTTCTCGGTCTCGACCGTCACCGTCTCCACCTGGCCCGTGACCGTCTGCATGTTCGGCAGGATGATCGTGACCGGCGCGCCCCGCTCGATCCGGCCGTAGTCGGCCGGGTTCAGCCGGTAGATCGCCTTGACGTAACGGCTGCTGTCGGAGACGACCTCCGCCAACGACTGCCCGTCGGGGATGTAGGCGCCGGTGACGCCCTTCAGGTCGGCGATGTAGCCGTCCGTGACGGCCTTGTAGGTGACCCGCGCGTTCGCGGTGTCGACCGTGAAGGCGTCCGTGCTCGTCGGCTTCGCGCCCTGCTGCACAGCCTGCTGCAGCGACACCGAGTACACGGTGAACAACTGCTGGCCCTTCGTCACGTGGTCGCCCTCGTTGACGCGCTGGGAGAGCACGGTGCCGCCGAAGCCGGAGCCGACCGGCGACGTCGGAGCGTCGATGGACGCCGTCAGGCTGTTGACCTGATTCTGGCGCTGGTTGAACAGGATCGTCAGCATCGCCACGACGGCGATGACCAGCACGATGCCCGTCAGGAGCTTCAGTCGGTTGAGCCAGGTCATGAGTGGTCCTCGTTTCGATCAGGGGTGGAGTAGCGGCTGCCGGCGACGGGAGCGTTCCCGGAGGCGAGGTCGTCGATCGCGTGGCGCGCGCCGACGATCTGCTCGCGGCCGAACGGAGTGTCGCGCCGGTGCTCGACGGCGGCCGCGAGGTGGTTCTCGAGATTTTCCGGCATCGGCTCGAGCGGCGCCCGGGCCGCGCGCTTGGCCTCGACGCGCGCGGCGTGGTTCTCGGAGAACGCGGTGATGATGAACGCCCCCAGGATCAGGGAGTTCACCACCGACCAGAACGTCGCGATGTTGAAGTGCTGCACGGTCAGATCGCGCCAGATCGAGACCGCGGACGTCATCACGAGGAAGACGAACGTCAACACCTGCGGAATGATGAACGTGAACGCGGACGCCTTGCCGCCCGTCGTGCCCGTCACCGACCACTTCGTGTCGACGCCCAGGAATGCGTTGCGCAGGGCGCGCAGGTAGATCGGGAAGGACGCCGCGGCCAGCAGCAACACCTGCGGCCGGAAGGTCCCGAGGATCACGGCGGCGAGCACGATCTGCAGCACGTAGAAGCCGGAGTAGAACAGCAGCCACGTCCACGGGCCGACCGTCAGGTTCACCGGGTGCAGGTCGAAGAAGACCTCCAGCGCCGGCACGAACAGCAGGATGCCCGGCGCAATCCCCGTCAGGTAGTGCGTCGCCGTGACGAAGTACATGAGCTTCTGGTCGATCGTCAGGTTCCGCTTGCGGCTCATCGGGTTGTGCGTGAACAGGATCTCGAACCCGCCGGTCGCCCACCGCAGCTGCTGCTTCGAATACGCCTCGATCGTCTCGGGGGCGTCGCCGGTCGCGAGCTTCTGCGCGACGAACACCGACCGCCAGCCGCGTTCGTGCAGCATGAGGGACGTCCAGACGTCCTCCGACTTCGACTGCGTGTACATGCCGCCGATGTCTTCGATCGCCGTCCGGCGGAACAACACGTTCGTGCCGACGCAGAACGCCGCGTTGAACTCGTTTCGGCCCGGCTGAATGAACCGGTAGAACATGTTCTGCATGTAGCCCGCGCCCTTGGAGATGGCGTTGTGCATGTTCCCGTAGGTCTGCGGCGTCTGGACGAACGCGACGTTCGTGTCCGCCATGTGCGGCAGCGTCTCCTCCAGAAACTCGGGCTCGGCGATGAAGTCGGCGTCGAAGATGACGTAGAAGTCGCCCTTGGCGATCGACAGCGCGTTGTTCACGTTGCCGGCCTTCGCGCCCGCGTTGCTGAGGCGGCGGATGTAGCCGCACCGCAGCCGGGACGCCAGATCGCGCACGGCGTCGCTGTTGCCGTCGTCGAGGATGTACGTGTCGTGCTTGCCGCGGATGCCCTGCGCGGCGAGCACCGTGGTGCGGATGACGTCCAGCGGCTCGCCGTACACGGTGATGTGGACGTCGACCGTCACCTCGTGCCCGTTGATGTGCAGCGGCCACTGGGTCGGGTCGTCACCGACGCCCAGGGCGTCGTTCTGCTCGGGGTCGTACAGGTTGCCCTGCGCCTCGTAGAACGCGTAGGGCGGGTTCTTGCCGTAGCCGGCCAGCATGACCCACATGCTCATCAGCGCGTGGAAGATCAGGATGGTCTCCGCCACGATCACCATCAGCCAGGGCAGCAGGTCGCCGCGGTTGGCGGGGTTCAGCAAGAAGATGCCGTAGGCGATCACGCCGATCGTGGCCAACAGCGTCATCGCCAGGACGACCGGCGAATACCGGTTGCGCGTCGCCAGCCGACGTTCGCCGGGCTCGAGGCCGTCGACGGAGCGCAGATCGTTCTCGACGATCAACTCCGAGACGCCCTTCGGCGGCGCGGAGGCGCGCCGATGTTTCGTTCTAACTGCCATATCTAGGCCTCCTGCTGTGAGGGTGGAGGGGCCGGTCCCATTGGTCCCGAGAACCTCGGCAGGTGAGGCTCTCATGCTCCGCCGAGCCTAGAGCCGTCTTATTAGTCTTACAAACTATTCTGGCAACCCGTTGCAGCAGCGAGGCGTGACAAAGCTAGGGGTAGCGGGGCCGCTCTGCAATACCCTAACTGGGATGAACGCGGCCGTGCGTCGCCGCGCATAAGCCTTTGTGAGACGACTGACGGACAGGGCGTCCGGACGTTGAGACCCCCGCCGATTCGTCGGCCTTCCGGACGTCCGCGGCGCCCGTCCGGCGCTACTTACGCCGCTTTTCGCGCGCCCGGAAATCGACGAGCACCGGCGTCCCGCGGAATCCGAACTCCTCGCGCAGCCGACGTTCCACGAACCGGACGTACTGCGGGTCGAGCGGGCCGGTCGTGAACAAAACGAACGTCGGCGGGCAGTTCTGCGCCTGCGTTCCGAACAGGACGCGCGGCTGCTTGCCGCCGCGCACCGGATGCGGGTGGGCGGCCGCCACGCGGCCGAGGAACGCGTTGAGCTGGCCCGTCGTGACGCGGGTCTCCCAGCCGGCCAGCGCCTCCTCGATGGCGTTGCGCAGTTTGTCCACGTTGCGACCCGTCAGGGCCGACATGTTCACCTGAGGGGCCCACGCGAACGCCTGGACGTCGCGCTCGACTTCGCGGGCCAGGTAGCGGCGGCGCTCGTCGTCGGTCAGATCCCACTTGTTGAAGGCGATGACGAGCGCCTTGCCCGCCTCCTCCACCATCGACAGGATCTTGAGGTCCTGGTCGGCGATCGGCTCGGAGGCGTCGATCACCACCACGCACACCTCCGCGCGCTCGATCGCGCCCTGCGTGCGCAGGGACGCGTAGTACTCGTGCCCGGACGCCTCCCGCACCCGCCGGCGCAGGCCGGCCGTGTCGATGAAGCGATAGACCGAGCCGCCCACCGTGACGAGCTCGTCGACCGGGTCGACGGTCGTGCCGGCGACGTTGTCGACGACCGCGCGCTGTTGCCGGGCGAGCTTGTTGAGCAGCGAGCTCTTGCCGACGTTCGGCTTGCCGACGATGGCGACGCGCCGCGGCCCGCCCGGCTCGTCGAATTGCTCGGCCGGCGCCTCGGGGAGGGCCGCGAGGACGGCGTCCAGCAGGTCGCCCGAGCCGCGGCCGTGCAGCGCGGACACGGGCCACGGCTCCCCCAGCCCGAGCTGCCACATGGCGGCGACCTCGGGCTCGGCGCGCGCGTCGTCGACCTTGTTGACGGCCAACACGATGGGCTTGTTGGTGCGGCGCAGCACCCGGACGACCGCCTCGTCCTCGTCCGTCACGCCGACCGAGGCGTCCACGACGAAGAGGACGGCGTCCGCCGCCGCGATGGCCAGCTCGGCCTGCTCGGCGATCCGCTGGGCCATGCCCTGCGCGTCGGACGCCCACCCGCCGGTGTCGACGATGACGAACTCCCGCCCGTTCCACCGGGCGTCGTAGCTGACGCGGTCGCGGGTGACGCCCGGCACGTCCTGCACCACGGCCTCGCGGCGTCCGATGATGCGGTTGACGAGCATCGACTTGCCCACGTTGGGGCGGCCGACGACGGCGAGGACGGGCTTGGCGCTCACGCGCGCACCTCCTGGGCGAGGGAGACGATGCGGTCGACGACCTGCTCGAATGTCATCTCCGACGTGTCGAGCAGCGTGACGCCTTCGGCGGGCGTGGAGAACTCGACCAGCGTGGAGTCGTCGCGATCGCGCCGGAGCACCTGGTCGCGCAGGTCGGCGTCCGAGACACCGGCGCCCAGGTCGCCGCGGCGGCGCCGCAGCCGGGCCTCGGGGGACGCGGTGAGCAGCAGGCGCAGGCCGGCGTCCGGGTAGACGACGGTCGTGATGTCGCGGCCCTCGGCGACGACGCCGCGAGGGTCGGCGTCCATGAGCGCGCGCTGGCGCGCCACCAGATCCGCCCGGCACTCGGGGATCGTCGCGACCGCGCTGACCTGCGCCGACGTGCGCGGCTCGCGGATCTCGTCGGTGACTTCGCGGCCGTTCACCCGCACCCAGCGCTGGTCGGGGTCGAGGCTCAACTCGATGTTCGCGCCCCGCGTCGCGGCGATGATGCCGGCGGTGTCGTCGCGGCTCACGCCCGAATCGAGGAAGGCGACGGCCACCGCCCGGTACATGGCGCCGGTATCGAGGTAGCCGAGGCCGAGCCGCCGCGCGACCTCGCGGGACGTGGACGACTTGCCCGACCCCGAGGGGCCGTCGATGGCGATGACGAGGCGTTTCTGCACCGGTGCAGTCTACCCGTCCCGCTAGTGGCGGACCGTCCAGCCGCGCTCGCGCATGGACGCCTCCAGCGCGGCCGCCTTGGGGCGCGCCACCTGCACGGAGAGGAACCCGACCTCGCGTTGGGTGTCGTGCTCGATCGCGAGGTCCTCGACGTTGAAGCCCACCTCGCCGATGTCGGCGAACAGCCGGGCCAGCGCGCCGGGCGTGTCGGGGATCTCGATGACGACGTGCGCGAGGTTGCCCGGCGCGGCCCCGTGCTTGCCCGGAAGCTGCCGGACGCCGTCCTGACCCCACTGGAGAAACGCGGTGAGGCCGTCGGGGACCTCGTCGTCCGGGCCGTCGAGCACGGCGAGCAGCGAATCCAGCTCGTCGCGGACCTCGTGCAGCAGGTGCGCGACCGCGCTGCGGTTCGCGGCGATGATCTGCCGCCACAGACCCGGGTCGGAGCCGGCGACGCGCGTCACATCGCGTACGCCCTGGCCGGCGAGCCGCAGGTGCTCGGGCGGCACGTCGTTGAGGACGCCGCCCATGAGCGAGCTCAGCAACTGCGGCACGTGCGACACCTCGGCGACGGCCTCGTCGTGGTGGGCGGGCCCGAGGCTGACCTCGCGGGCGCCGCACAGCCGGACCAGTTCGCCGACGTCGAGCACCGTGTGCGCGGACGCCGTGTCGTGCGGCGTGACCACCCAGGTGCGCTCCTCGAAGAGGTCGGCGCGGGCCGTCAGCGGCCCGGCGTGCTGGGAGCCCGCCATGGGGTGGCTGCCGACGTAGCGCGCCAGGTCGAGCCCGTCGCGGGCACGCAGCTTCGCCAGCACCGTGCCCTTCACCGAGCCGACGTCGGTGACCGTCGCGCGGGGGTACGTCGTGAGCGCCTCGGCGACGACGTCGGCGAGCGCCGCCGGCGGCACGGCGACCACAACCAGCCGGACGCGCGCCGGGTCGACCGGCTCCGTCGTGCCGGCCCCCAGGGACGCCGCGACGATCGCGTGGCTGGGCACCGCGTCCGTCACGTGCACCCGGACGCCCCGGGCGGTCAGCGCCATGCCGATGGACGCCCCGACCAGGCCGGTCCCGATGATGAGGGTCGGCGACAGGTTGATCTTCTTCACGCGGGCCTCACCGCTTCGGCGACGCGCTCGCGGGTGAGCCGCGCGAACAGGCGCCGACCGGGGCGCGTCCGGTCGAGGACGCCGACCTCGAGCTCGTGGGCGTCCAGCCGGTGCCCCGCGGCGTCCGAGAGGGCGGACGCGGCCAGCCGCAGCGCCTGCGCGAGCGGCGCGGCCGGGTCGAACCCGTCGCGGACGACGCCGGCGAGCGAGGAGGCCGACCCGCCGATCACCGCGAACGCGGGCTCGTCGGTGACGGAGCCGTCGAAGCCCAGCCGGTAGAGGCGGTCGGCGGAGGGGTCCGGGCCGAGCTCGCCGACGACCAGCTCGACCTCGAGGGGCTTGTCGTGGGCGGACCCGAAGGCTCCGCCCAGCACCTGGGCGTAGTTGTTGACGAGCCCGCGGGCGGTGACGTCGGCCCGGTCGTAGGTGTAGCCGCGGAGGTCGGCCTGCTGGATGCCGGCGACGCGGAGCGCCTCGAACTCGTTGTAGCGACCCACGCCGGCGAACGCGATGCGGTCGTAGATCTCGGAGACCTTGTGCAGCGTCGACGACGGGTTCTCCGCGACGAACGCGAGCCCGTCGGCGTAGCGCAGCGCGACCACCGAGCGGCCGCGGGCGATGCCCTTGCGGGCGAAGTCGGCGCGGTCCTTCATCTGCTGCTCGGGGGCGACGTAGAACGGCATGGTCATCGCAGCGGCACCCCCGGGCCGTCAGGACGTTCACGGCGTCCGGCGAGGACGCCCTCGACGAGCGGTTCCAGCCGATCGGCCCCCCAGCGGCGGACGCCCGCGGCGTCCGCCGTGTAGACGAGCGGGTAGATGCGCCGGATGGGGTCGGGACCCGCGGTGGCCGAGTCGTCGTCGGACGAGTCGACGAGTGCCTCCACCAGGGCGGTCACGGCGTCCGATTCGGACATGCCGGGGTGGTGCAGCTTCTTCAGGCTCCCCCGCGCGAAGGACGCCCCCGAGCCGACGGCGTAGAAGCCCTCCTCGGGGTAGCGGCCGCCGACGACGTCGTAGCTGACGATGCGGCCACGC
This sequence comes from Nigerium sp., assembly GCF_039811905.1. Taxonomy (NCBI): domain Bacteria; kingdom Bacillati; phylum Actinomycetota; class Actinomycetes; order Propionibacteriales; family Propionibacteriaceae; genus Nigerium; species Nigerium sp. The sequence continues at coordinate 9,531 of NZ_JBDHZL010000086.1, forward strand.
TCGCCGTCCCAGCCGGCGAAGACGGGCAGCACCGTGAACCCCTGCATCGCCTGGCCGAGGTTCGCCCGCAGGAGGCCGCCGAGGCGATTGGCCTTGCCGGCGAAGCTGAGCGGCGTCCCCTCGATCTTCTCGTAGTGCTCCAGCTCGACCTGGAAGAGGCGGACGAGCTCTACCGCGGCGCCCGCGACGCCGGCGATGCCGACCAGGGTGAACTCGTCGGCGGGAAAGACCTTCTCGATGTCGCGCTGCGCGATCTGGCTGCCCCACGTCGCCCGGCGGTCGCCGGCCATCGCGACGCCCCCGGCGTAGGTGGCCACGACGATCGTCGTGCCGTGCGGGGCCGGTGCGGCGGCGTCGGCGCGCGTGGTGGGGTGCGGCTGGGTGGTCGCGCGGGGCAGCGCCTCGGGGGCGGTGCGCGCCAGCAGGTCGGCGAACGACGCGCTGGGGCCCGCGGGCGCCGGGTTCACGGGGGTCACTGCCCGCCCTTCTGCACGAAGTTCTTCACGTACTCCTCGGCGTTGCTCTCCAGCACGCCGTCGATCTCGTCCAGGAGCGCGTCATAGTCGACGGCCTGCCCCTGGGGTGCGGGATCGACGACCTCGACCTCGGCGTCCTCGGTCCGCGACCGGCGCCGTTGGATGCGCTCACTCATGGGGCCCGAGTCTATCCCGCGGCCCAGGCCGGGCAGCCACGACCTGGCTGCCGCCGTCGCCCTCGCCTCCAGTCGGCAGCAGAAGGGCTCGGCGTCAGCTCTTGGCGACGTAGATGAGGCCCTCGTGCGTCACGCTGGCATCCAGCAGGCGTCCCCGCTGCGGTAGTTGTCAAGTCAAGTGAGACGCGTCCAGCCCAGTTTCTGGATGGTGGATCGCCTCCGCGTTTGGCGGGGTCGTTGATGGTGACGCGCTCGGGTAGCTTGGGTGCGAGTGGGCGTCGGTGGAGTCGTTCGGGATGGGCTGAGGTCGACCCCGGATTCCGGACAGGTGGTTGCTTGGTCAGGCTGCGCGGAGGGCCGGCTAGCCGGCCTGTCGGGCCCGGTGGTGTTCGTACTGTAGTGGGCTGAGGTAGCCGATCTTGGAGCGGCGTCGATCGTGGCGAATACGGTGCCGGTGGTAGTACTCGTTCAGTCCCGTTTGACCTTGATTGGGTGGACCTCCGTGCGTAGCTTCTCCACAGCTTCCCTGCAGGCCTCCTCGAACTGAGCTTCGGCCTCAGGTGGGTCGAACCGCCCGTCGAAGTCCATGCACTCCCACAGCGCACAGCAGCGCCCCAACAGTGTGACGAGCTCGGGGGAGAGGCCGTAGTCCTCAGGTGTCATTGCGTACTCATCTGTGTAGTTCTCCCACAGTGGCCAAGGGTGGCCATAGTCAAAGAAGAAGCGGATCTCGCGCTCTTCGGTTGGGTACTCACGTGCCGGCCGTGTGGGGCCTCCGTTCCACTCCACCATGTAGTGCAATCTAC
>NZ_JBDHZL010000087.1:0-10928 GCF_039811905.1 Nigerium sp.
TCGTCGACGTCCTCCAGCAGCCCCAACGCCCGGTCGCGGGCGAGCCAGGCGCCCTCGGCGTCCCCGGCGGCGAGCCGCGCGCGGGCGAACCCCTCTTCCGCGCTGGCCGACACCCACAGCGGCACTCCCGGACGCCGGGCGTACTCCAGCGCCCGCCGCGCGTGGAACAGGGCCGGCTCGGGCCGCCCCAGCACGGCGTACACGCGCGAGACCTGCCACTCGCCGATGGCGCGGTTCTCGTCGGTGCCGACGTTGTCCCAGTGAAAGCGTGAGGCGTGCGCCGCGTGGATCATCCGATCGTCCGCCTCCGGCGTCCGCTCGGGGTTGTCGAGCAGCGCCCACGTCTCGTTGAACAAGGCGATCGCCAGTTCGCGCTCATCACCCGTCACCGCTCATCACCCGTCACCGCACGCCCACCCCGTCACCGCACGCCCCCGTCACCGTGTCCATCCCGCTCGAGATCATCAGCGCTTGACCACCGGACGCACGACGACCTCCTCGATCATCGCCTCGTCGCTGGCGTCCACCGCCAGCCGGACGGCCCGCGCAACCGACTCCGGTCGCAGGTGCTCCCCGGCCACGTACTCCCGCCCCTTCTCGGACTGCAATTGCACCTGCATGTCGGTGTCCACGCGCCCCGGATGTACCGAGCACACCCGGACGACCCCGCGCTCCTCCTCGCGCAGCGCGTCGGTGAGCGCCCGCAGCGCGAACTTGGACGCCGCGTATAGCCCGCCGCCCGGCCCCGCGTGGAACCCGGCCCCCGAGTTGATCGCGACGACCTGCCCGTGCGCCTCCCGCAGCCGCGGCAGCAGCAGCCGCGTCAGGTCGGCGACCGCGATGACGTTCATCTCGAAGATCCGCCGCCAGTCGCAGCGCCCCATCGCGCCGACCTCGCCCGACATCGCGATGCCGGCCGAGTGCACCAGCACGTCGAGCCGCCGCACGTGATCGGTCGCCCGCGCCGTCGCGGCGGCGTCCGTCAGGTCGCACAAGAAGCCCTCGGCGCTCACCCCGGACGCCCCCAGCTCGCCGACCACGGCGTCCACCGCCTCGACGGACCGGCCCCCCACCAAGATGTGGTGCGTGCGGCCGAGCTCCTGGGCGATCGCGCGGCCGATGCCGCGCGTTGCCCCCGTGACAAGGGCGATCTGCTGGTCGGACATGGTTACCTCCTGCGGTCCCTTCTCACGGTAACCCACGGCGCCCACGCCCGGGGATGCCGTGACCCTTCCGTTGTCAGGCCTCGGAATCGCCCCCGGCCGCCGCCGCGATCGCACGCCGCAACTCGGCCGGGTCGGCGTCCGGATGGGTCGCGACGGCCACGCCCCACAGGTACGCCGCCACCGGACCCATCGGCCGAACCACCTCGCGCGCGACGGCGCCCGACAGATCGTGGATCTGGCTCACGTCCACGAGCGCCGGGTCGACGCCGAGCGTCGCGCACGCGCTCTCGATCCACGGCGCCCACGCGGACGCCGCGGCCTCCAGGTCGGACGCCCCCCGCTCCGGCATGCTCCGCTCAGCCACGCTTGGTCAGCTCGGGGCGATCCCAGGTGCGCCGCGGCGCCCGCGACACCGTGCCGACCGGCCGGGCATCGCCCGCCGAGCGGTAGATGATGTAGGGCCGGTTCAGGTAGCTGATCGGCGCGCTGAACACGTGCACGAGTCGCGTGAACGGCCAGATCGCGAACAGCAGCGACGCGACGATCGCATGCAGCTGGAACTGGATCGGCGCCTGCCCCATCAGCTCGGGCTGCGGGTTCAGCGCGAACAGGCTGCGGTACCAGATCGAGACGCCCTCGCGGTAGTCGTAGTGGTGGTCGATCGTCGTGCTGATCGTGTTCCACATGCCGAAGACGATCGTGAGCCCCAGCACGAGGTACATCACCTTGTCGTTGATGGTCGTCGCGTTGAACACCGTGCTCACCGTGCGCCGCCGGTAGACCAGGATCGTGAACCCGACGACGATCATCGCCCCCGACACGATGCCGCCCGAGACGGCGAAGAGGTGGTACATCTCCTGGCTGATGCCCATCGCGAGCGTCCAGGTGTTCGGGATGATCAGGCCCATCACGTGCCCGACGAGCGCGATCAGCAGCCCGAAGTGGAACAGCGGGCTGCCGATCCGCAGCAGCCTGCTCTCGTAGAGCTGCGAGCTGCGCGTCGTCCAGCCGAACTTGTCGTAGCGATAGCGCCACAGCAGGCCGACGACGAACAGGGCGAAGCAGATGTACGGGAAGATCCCATACAGGAACGTGGTCATGAGCGGACTCCTGTCGTCTGAGGCATGCCGAGGAACTCAGAGCCGTCGCTGAAGACGGCCTCGTGATCGTTGAGGCTGGGGTCGAGCGCGTAGGCGTCCAAGCCCACGTCTTCCCCGGGCGGGCCGTCGGCGAGCAGCCGCGCGACAGCCTCGCGGCCCTCCCCGTCCAGCGGGGGCAGCGTGGCGCAGAGCGCGTCGATGGCGTCCACCCACGGCGATTCGCGGTCGGTGAGCGCCAGCCGCAGCATCTCCAGTCCGGCGCGATGCTCGACGAGCAGCCGCCACGCGACGTCCAGGTCGCCGAACGCGCCGAACTCGCACACCACCGACAGGTGGTCGGGCAACTCGTCGTCGCCGATCTCCATGCCGCAGCGCCGATACGCCTGCTTGAACCGCACCAGCGCGACGCCGCGCTTGCGCGTGTCGCCGAACGCGTAGTACGTCAGGAACAGACTGCACTTCCGCGTCCAGTCGAACGTGTCGATGTAGTCGATCTCGGCGGCCGACCCCGACTTCTCCAGGTGCTCGACCAAGCGGCCCAGCGGGACGCCGACCTCGGCCGGCAGCTCGGCGATCGCCGAGCGCAGCGCCGGCAGCTGGGCGCGGAGTTCGTCGCCCGGGTAGCCGACGAGCAGCGAGACCGCCTGCCAGGCCGTGCGCAGTTGCCCGCGCGTGAGCGAGACGGCCCCGTCGTCGGGGGACGACCGCCGCGCCCGGCCTGGCCGGGCCGCCTGAGGCAACCCGAGCCAGCGGGGGAGCGGGCTCATCGCGCGACCCCGTCCTCACCCGGGATGCCGACGCGATCGGCGGCGTCCTGAGGCGAGGGACGCCCCGGCAGGCCCTGGCCGTCCCACTCCATGTACGAGACCGACCCGGGCACTTCGGCCATGTCGTCGGCCTGCATGCGCGCCTTCGTCTCCGCGAGCGTCTGGATCGCGACGGGCACCGGGCCCGCGCCCGACCCCTCGCCGAACGGACCCGAGCCGCCGCCACCCACCGGGCAGTCGGTCGCGAGCTCCTCCAGCGCGTGCGCCTGCTCCTTGTGGGCGGTCGGGATCACGTACCGCTCGTCGTACTTCGCGAGCGCCAGCAGCCGGAACATCTCATACATCTCCGCCCCCGACATGCCGACCGCCTCGGCGATCTGCTCGTCGCCCTCGCGACCCAGGTTGATGTCGCGCATGTAGCTGCGCATCGCGGCCATCTTCTCCAGCACGAGCCGCACCGGCGCGACGTCGCCCGCCGTGAACAGGTTCGCCAGGTACTCGATCGGGATGCGCAGGGCGTCGATCGCGCCGAACAGGTTGCCGGCGTCCTCGGCGTCGTAGCCGGTGCCGCGGACGGCGTCCACGATCGGCGACAGCGGCGGGATGTACCAGACCATCGGCATGGTCCGGTACTCGGGGTGCAGCGGCAGCGCGAGCCCGTAGTCCTGGATGAGCCGGCGGACGGGGGACCGCTTGGCCGCCTCGATCCAGTCCAGCGGGATGCCCTGGCGCTCGGCCTCGCGGGCGACCTCGGGGTCGCGCGGGTCGAGGAAGCAGGCCCGCTGCGCCTCGTACAGGTCGGTGTCGTTCGTCGTGGACGCCGCCTCCAGCACCGCGTCCGCGTCGTACAGCATGAGCCCGATGTAGCGCAGCCGGCCGACGCACGTCTCGGAGCAGACGGTCGGGATGCCGACCTCCACGCGCGGGTAGCAGAACGTGCACTTCTCCGCCTTGCCGGTGGAGTGGTTGAAGTAGATCTTCTTGTACGGGCAGCCCGAGATGCACATGCGCCAGCCGCGGCAGCGGTTCTGGTCGACCAGGACGATGCCGTCCTCGGAGCGCTTGTAGATCGCGCCCGACGGGCACGACGCCATGCACGACGGGTTCAGGCAGTGCTCGCAGATGCGCGGCAGGTAGAACATGAAGCTCTGCTCGAACTCGAACTTCACCTTGTCGGCGATGCCCTTGAGCATCACGTCGTCCTTGCCGGTGACGTAGGTGCCGCCCAGGTCGTCGTCCCAGTTGGAGCCCCACTGCGGGTGCATGGGCTTGCCCGAGACCAGCGAGTACGGCCGCGCGACCGGGAAGTTCTTGCCCAGCGGCGCCGACAGCAGCGTCTCGTAGTCGTAGGTCCACGGCTCGTAGTAGTCCTCGAGCCCCGGCATCTTCGGGTTGCTGAAGATGTTGAGCAGCTTCATGAAACGGTTGCCGCCCTTGAGGGTGAGCTTGCCGCTGCGGTTCAGCGTCCAGCCGCCCTTCCACTTCTCCTGGTCCTCGTACCGCCGCGGGTAGCCGAGGCCCGGCCGGGTCTCGACGTTGTTGAACCAGACGTATTCCATCCCCGTGCGGTTCGTCCACGCCTGCTTGCAGGTCACCGTGCAGGTGTGGCAGCCGATGCACTTGTCGAGGTTCATCACCATCGACATCTGGGCCATGATGCGCATGATCGTGTGTCTCCTCAGCCGGTTCAGTACTGGACGTCTTGCGAGCGCTTGCGGATCATCGTCACCTCGTCGCGGTTGTTGCCCGTCGGGCCGAGGTAGTTGAACGCGAACGACAGTTGCGCGTACCCGCCGATGATGTGGCTCGGCTTGATCAGGATGCGCGTCATCGAGTTGTGGATACCGCCGCGGCGCCCGTTGGTGTCGGTGAGCGGCACGTCGATCAGCCGGTCCTGGCTGTGGTACATGTACACGGTCCCCTCGGGCATGCGGTGGCTGACGATCGCGCGGCAGTTCACCACGCCGTTGCGGTTGACGAGCTCCACCCAGTCGTTGTCGGCGATGCCGACCTTCGCGGCGTCCCGGTCGCTCATCCAGATCTGCTGCCCGCCGCGGGACAGGTTCTGCATGAACCAGTTGTCCTGGTACTGGGAGTGGATCGCCCACTTGAAGTGCGGCGTCAGGTACCGAACGGACACCCCGAGTTCGTTCGTGTCACCGATCGGTGCCTCCCCGAAGAGCTGGGTCATGTTCAACGGGCCGCGGTAGATCGGCAGCTTCTCGCCGATCGTGTCCATCCAGTCGTGATCGAGGTAGAACGTCTGGCGTCCGGTCAGCGTGTGCCACGGCTTGAGCCGCTCCACGTTGATCGTGAACGGGCTGTAGCGGCGCCCGCCCGTCTCCGACCCCGACCACTCCGGCGACGTGATGACCGGCGTCGGCTGCCCGACGATCTCGGCGAACGTGATGATCTTGCCCTCGTGCTCGGCCGCCAGGTCGTGCAGGTGCGTGCCGGTCCGCTTCTCCAGGGTCTTGAAGCCCTGCGTCGCGAGGTGGCCGTTCGTCGTGCCGGCCAGGGCCATGATCGCCTCGGCCGCGTTGATGCCGTGGTCGAGCTTCGGACGCCCGTCGGCGACGCCGCCGTGCCGGACGCCATTCTTCTGCTTCAGGTAGTCGACCGCCGAGGTGACGTCGAACGTGACGCCCTTCGTCGTCTCGCCCAGCCTGTCGAGCACCGGCCCGACCGAGCCGTACTTCGCCCCGATCTGCGTGTAGTCGCGCTCGACCACGGCCAGCTTCGGCATCGTCACGCCCGGGATCGGCTCGACCTCACCCGTCTTCCAGTCCGCGACGACGCCGTGCGGCGTCGCCATCGCGTCCGGCGTGTCGTGGGTGAGGGCGACCGCCACCACGTCCTTCCGGACGCCCAGGTGCGTCGTCGCCAGCTCCGACAGCTTGTCGGACATGATCTGGAACGTCTCCCAGTCGGTCTTCGCCTGCCACGGCGGGCTGATCGCCGGCGTGAACGGGTGGACGAACGGGTGCATGTCGGTGGTGTTGATGTCGTGCTTCTCGTACCAGGTCGCCGCCGGCAGCACGACGTCGCTCATGAGGGTCGAGCTCGTCATGCGGAAGTCGATCGTCATGACCATGTCGAGCTTGCCCTCGGGCGCCTGCTCGCGCCAGACCATCTCCTTCGGCCGCAGATCGCCGGACGCCTCCTTGGCCGTCACCGCGTGGTCGGTGCCCAGCAGGTGCTTGAGGAAGTACTCGTCGCCCTTCGCCGAGTTGCCGAACAGGTTCGCGCGCCACAGCATGAGCACGCGGGGCCAGTTCTCCTCGGCATCCGGATCCTCCACCGCGAACTTCAGCTCGCCCGACTTGAGCTGCTGCACGACGTAGGGCCCGATCTCCATGCCCGCGGCCTCCGCGTCGTCGGCGAGCGTGAGCGGGTTGCGGTCGAACGTCGGGTAGCTCGGCATCCAGCCGTTGCGGGCCGACTGCACGTACAGGTCGGCGGTCGTCTTGCCGTCGAACAGCCCGTTGCCGGCCTTGCCGGCCGACAGGGCTCCCGCGTCGAACGTGTCGTAGCGGTACTGATCGGAGTGGATGTACCAGTACCCGGTCTGGATCATCTGCCGGGGCGGGCGCGCCCAGTCGAGCGCGAACGCCAGGTTCGCCCAGCCTGTGATCGGACGCGCCTTCTCCTGCCCCACGTAGTGCGCCCAGCCGCCGCCGTTGCGGCCCTGGGTGCCGCAGATCGTGGTCAGCACGAGCATCGTCCGGTAGATCAGGTCGGAGTGGTACCAGTGGTTCGTGCCGCCGCCCATGATGATCATCGAGCGGCCCTGCGTCTCTTCGGCGTTCTTCGCGAACTCGCGCGCGATGCGCGCGGCCTGCTCGCCGGGGACGTTCGTGATCGTCTCCTGCCAGGCCGGCGTGTAGGGCACCATCGGGTCGTCGTAGCCGGCCGGCCATTCGCCGTCGAGCCCGGCGCGCTGGACGCCGTACTGGGCCAGCATCAGGTCGAACACCGTCGTGACGAGGCGGTCGCCCACGCGGCGCACCGGGACGCCGCGCCGCAGCACCTCGGGCCCACCGGAGGGGGTGTCGAAGCGCGGGAACTCGAGCACGACCGACTCGCCGCCCTCGCCGTACATCGACATCGCCGGGGCGATGTCGCCGAGGTCGAGGTTCCATTTGCCGAGGCCCTCGTCGCCGAAGCGGTGGCCCAGCGTGCCGTTGGGGATGGCCGGGGCGCCGGTCGCCTCGTCCCAGACCGCCGGCTTGAACATCGCGTTCTCCGAGCCCGCCTGGTCGTTGTCGTAGTCGCCGGCCACGAGGAACTTGCCGGGCCGGTACGCCCCGTCGGACGCCTCGTCGAGCGTCACGAGGAACGGCAGGTCGGTGTACTGCTTGCAGTACTCGTCGAAGAACGGCGTCGTCTTGTCGACGAAGAACTCTTTCAGGACGACGTGGCCCATCGCCATGCCGAGCGCGGCGTCCGTCCCCGGGGCGACGGGCACCCATTCGTCGGCGAACTTCACGTTCTCCGCGTAGTCGGGGCTCATCGCGACGACCTTGGTGCCGCGATAGCGCGCCTCGGTCATCCAGTGGGCGTCCGGCGTGCGTGTGAGCGGGACGTTGCTGCCCCACATGAGCAGGTAGCTCGCGTCCCACCAGTCGCCCGACTCGGGCACGTCGGTCTGGTCGCCGAAGACCTGCGGGCTGGCCACCGGCAGGTCGGCGTACCAGTCGTAGAAGCTCAGCATCGAGCCGCCGATGAGGCTCGTGAAGCGCGCGCCGGACGCATGCGACACCATCGACATGGCCGGGATGGGCGAGAAGCCGGCGATGCGGTCGGGCCCCCAGCGCTTGATCGTGTAGGTCTGGGCGGCGGCCACGATCTCGACCGCCTCCTCCCACGTTGCGCGCACGAGGCCGCCCTTGCCGCGGGCGCTCTTGTAGCGGCGGGACTTCTCCTCGTCTTGCATGATCGACGCCCACGCGAGCACCGGATCGCCGTACTCGCGCTTGGCCTCGCGATACAGGTCCAGCAGGACGCCGCGCACGTACGGGTACCGGACGCGCGTCGGCGAGTACGTGTACCAACTGAAGGCGGCGCCGCGGGGGCAGCCGCGCGGCTCGTAGTCGGGGCGGTCGGGCCCGGGCGACGGGTAGTCGGTCTGCTGGGCCTCCCACGTGATGATGCCGTCCTTGACGTACACCTTCCAGCTACACGACCCCGTGCAGTTCACGCCGTGCGTCGAGCGAACCACCTTGTCGTAGGCCCAGCGGTCGCGGTAGAACCAGTCGCCGCGCCCGCCCTCCTCGTACAGCGAGCGCTTGTCGGGGGAGATCTCGCCCCGCGTGAAGAAGCGACGGGTGCCGACTAGGGCATCGCTCAACGGCCCGTCGAGCCCGGCCGGACGCTGCTGGGTGTCGGTCATGTGGTTCCTCCCAGGGGCACGAAATCGGAGTTCTTGGAGAGCAGGGCGACGCACAGGTGTGGTTCGACGAAGGGGGTCAACGCGACGCTGCAGTCGGTCTCGCCGAGCAGGTCGAGCGATCCGCGGATCAGGCCGCAGTGGACGCCGCAGGCGACCGACTGGTTCTGGAGGGCCAGCTCGCGGACCGGGCAGGCGTGCAGGTCGAGGCGGCACGACTGGCCCTGCTCGGCCGTCGCGATCGTCGGCGCGTAGCCCCACCGCTGGAGCACGTCGACCAGCAGACCGATCTTGGCGAGCCAGGTGCCCGGGGACGTGGCCGGCGTGGTCTGGGTCCCGTCCGTCACCACCAGTTCGGGGTGCTCGTCGATCCACCGGATCGCCGCCTCCTCGGGGCTGAGCACCGGCTCGCCCTCACCGGCCGCGAGCAGCGCCTCGCCGAGCAGTTCGGCGAGCTGACGGTAGGCGTCCGGCCCCACGTTGGCCGGGGCGTCCAGATTGATGGAGTAGAAGCGCTTCGGGCGGCCGACGCTGCCGCGCTCGTCGCGCGCGGTGACGAGGCCGCCCTCGACGAGCTGGTCGACGTGGAAGCGGATCGTGGTCACGTGAAGCGAGAGTCGCTTGGCGAGCTGGGCCGCGGTGAGGCCGGCGCGGCGGTCGGGCTCGTCGCCCAGGGAGACGAACGGCAGGGAACGCAGCGTCGCGACGATGTCGCGACGCACCGGGGAAGCCAACAGATCGTCGTCGGTCACGGGGCTCCCTCCCAACCTCGCCATCGCGCCGGGGCGCTGTGCACAGCCTAGAGTTTGGAGCGCCTTTCGGTGAAGAGACCGCACATATTAACGGGCGCGTTCCGCTTTATCGCACCCCAGGGGCCGGCTCGTCCGGACGCCAGACCCGCGCCTCGGTCACGATCGCGGTGATCAGGTCGTGCGGGGTGACGTCGAACGCGGGGTTCAGCGCGCCGGTCCCCTCGGGCGCGGTGGCGTGCCCGAGGACGCCGACGACCTCGGCGGGCCCGCGATCCTCGATCTCGATGGACGCCCCGTCGGGCGTCGCCTGGTCGACGGTCGACTCGGGGGCGACGATCAGGAACGGGACGCCGGCGCGCCGGGCCGCCAGCGCGAGCGAGAACGTGCCCACCTTGTTGGCCGTGTCGCCGTTCGCGGCGATGCGGTCGGCGCCGGCGAGGACGGCGTCCGCGAGGCCGCGCTGCAGCAGGAACGGCCCCGCCGAGTCGACGAGGAGCCGATGCGGGGCGCCCATGGCGTCGAGCTCCCAACAGGTCAGGCGGGCGCCCTGCAGCAGGGGCCGGGTCTCCAGCGGGAACGCCTCGGTGAGGTGGCCCCGCTCGTGCAGCGTCTGCACGACACCCAGCGCCGTGCCGCGCTCGACGGCGGCCAGGCCGCCGGTGTTGCAGATGGTCATGACCGAGACGGGGACCCGGCCGGCGAGGTCGGCGACGAGGTCCGCCCCGCGCTCGCCCATGGCTCGGCAGGCCGCGATGTCGGCGTCCCGGATGGCGAGGGCCTCGGCGAGGACCGCCTCGGGGCCGTCGCCGAGGCGTCCGAGGGCCCGGTCGACGCCCCAGGCGAGGTTCACGGCTGTGGGCCGCGCGGATCGCAGCCGCGCGGCGGCCGCGCGGACGGCGTCCGGGCTCGGCTCGGTGCGGCAGGCGAGCGCGACGCCGAGCGCGCCGGCGACGCCGAGCGCCGGCGCTCCCCGGACGGCGAGCCGCCGGATGTCGGCGATGAGCGTGTCGACGTCGGTGACGTGCCGGACGTCGAGGCGTCCGGGCAGGAGCGTCTGGTCGATGAGGTCGATGCCGTCGCCGGCCCAGTCGATGGTGCGCATTCCGCCCCCGATCGCGGTCGTTGGCAGCACTCTACGAGCGCGTACCCTGTGACGCATGCCCACGCCCGAGTTCGTCCAATACCTGCGCGCCCGCATCGGCACCCACCCGCTGTGGCTGTCGGGGGCGACGGCCGTCGTCTTCCGCGACGGCGAGGCCGGGCAGGAGATCCTCCTCGTGCGGCGCGCCGACAACGGGGCCTGGTCGCCGGCGTGCGGCATCGTCGACCCGGGGGAGGAGCCGCACGAGGCCGCGCTTCGCGAGGTGCGGGAGGAGGCGGGCGTCGTCGCCGAGGTCGACCGCCTCGTCTGGATGAGCGTGACCGACCCCGTCGTGTACGAGAACGGCGACGAGACGCAGTACATCGACCACACGTTCCGCTGCCGGTGGGTCTCCGGCGACCCGTACCCGGCCGACGGGGAGAACACGGACGCCCGCTTCTTCCGCGTCGACGACCTACCGGAGATGCCCCCGGTGCACGCGGACCGGGCCCGCGTGGCCATCGAGAACCGGCCGGAGGCCCGGCTCGGACGCCTCGGGCGCTGAGCCGGGCCCCTGCGGTCCGTCTTCGGTCGGGCGTCGGTCAGGCGACCTGCCGGGCCGGCCGCTTGCCCTGCTTGAACGAGTCCAGTTCGGCGACGGTCTCGTCGAAGC